>CAYLKT010000068.1:0-4115 GCA_964384305.1 uncultured Thermoplasmatales archaeon
CGATCTCCTACAATACTTGGCCACATATTTCCAGGATGAATATCACAATAATATGGAAACACTACATAATGAAACGCTCCACGTCGCCAATAACTCTCGTTGCCATTTAAAAAATAATCATAGTAAATATCCTGTAATTCCCAAAATGAAACATTAGTATCAAAAGGTATTGTCTGCCCATGATCATCTATTAGAAATGCAATGTTATGTTTTGAAAAAGCATCTCTCAGCAAATCTTTAGATAAATTAGGTATAGCCGCACCTTCACCACTGGGGCCTATTTCCATCTGATCCATTTCTAACAAAATATCTTTTCTAAATGGGTCAGTAGCGAATCCGCATTCAGATGCTTTGTATTCTTCTATATTATCTAGAGCATCTTCATCTGGATCAAGATTCTCATGGTCATCCCACACATAGGGATTGTAACCCCATTTGTGTTCCCATTCTATTGGTATCCCATCATTATCATTGTCTTGTCCCAAATTAGAGGTTTCTGGATCTGTACCATAGACGTTTGTTTCTGTCCAGTACGGTATGCCATCACCATCATAGTCATTTTGATTTATTTCAAACAAAAGTTCACAGTCTTTATCTTTGATATATATCGTGTTGTCATCACAACCATTTAATCGGCCATACCCACTTGGATCTCCACGTGCATCCCAATCAAGATATTCTTGAACAGAATCCGATCCAGTCCATCGTCCTGTTTTTAGTGAATAGGTCATTTCAGCGTTACGATTTTCTGGATAATTTGAATAATCCCCGCTAATATCACATAATTGATCAAAACCTATGTCTTTATCCCAAAGTTGTATTGTGATGTTTACATATTCTTGATTGTCTGGTACATCCTGTGTTGCAGTCCAGTTGGGTTTTACATATTGTTGGTTTTTCCAAACCTGACTTATATTTTGTATATCGTTTATGAAAACTTTCACATAAAAATCTGGCTTTCCAATTTTGTCAATTTGATCTAATGCTCTTATTTCTTTTATTGTAACTGTAACTTGCAGATTTACAAGTGGATCGATATCATCTGAAACAGATGATGTTAATTCATTATTGTAACATATTTTATTTGCAGTTGTTGCTGCCAAATTGCTCGTTGAAATTAAAAAAAGTGTTACTAACACCATAACCAATATCTTTTTTACATTGTTCTTTAACATATATTTATCCCCCAGTTTATGAAGCCCTCATAGCCAAATCTTTAGGTCATTATTTATATCTTACTGTAATTTATTTATTCTAAAATATTAATATCTACATTCTGTTAGACAAAAATAACATGTTTGTTGAAAGAATTATGACAAAAACGAAGAAAGTATTCTTTTATTTCTGTTTAAATGAAATAGTTTTAAATAAGAAACCTATTTAGTAGGTTGAAGGTAAAGAGGAGAAGCAATGATAACAATGCCAAAATGCAAAACTGGCATCACAGAGTTGGACGCAGAGCTTGGTGGAGGGTTACCAGTAGGAAGTTCTGTTCTGTTGTCAGGTGCTAGCGGTACTGGCAAAACAACCCTTTGCATGCAATTCTTATTTAACGGCGTGAATGTTGGCGAGAAAGGAGTTTTTTTTACTGCCTCTGAACCGGTTCACAAATTAAAAAAACATCAGAGACAATATAATTTCTTTGATGAGGACCTAATAAAAGCAGGAAAAGTAATCATAATAGACTTATGGAGCATCAGTAATCGCTTGGGATTAAATGCAGAAGGATACACTGCCGAAGAAGCAAATGTACTTTTTGAAGTTATAAGAGACATAACAAAAGAACTTGGTGCAAGAAGGCTTGTAATTGATTCAATTACATCACTTTGCTATAGACTTCAGACACGGGAAATGATTAGAGATTTTATTTTTAAAATCGGAGCCACTCTTGCTGTAATGAGGTGCACTACGCTTATGACCTCAGAAATAAAGCCCCGGTCCTTTAAGTACTCTCGACATAACATAGAAGAATTTATCGCCGATGGAATATTTTTCCTGTCAGACATTGAACGAATGGGGGATTTGATAAGGACATTCCAAGTGATAAAAATGAGGGGGGCAGGCCATGGCCGGACAAAATTTGTACTTAACCTCTCATCTAAAAATGGTGTTGAACTTGCACCAATGCTGAAATCAAACATCTAGAAATTAATTTCTGAAATTATTTCTTCTGCAAGTTTTTTGTATTTTTGTGCGAGTTCGTGAGATTTCTTTTCATTTTTTGATTCAGCATAAACCCTAAAAATAGGTTCGGTTCCTGACGCCCTCATAAGAACCCACCCACCTTCAACATATAACTTTATGCCATCAGTATCATCCACACTTATAATTTCACCTATGTTTTTTGCTTTGTCAAGAACGTTTTTCATTACAGAATTCTTTTTTTCATTTGGACAAGAAATTTTTGTTTTGCATACAAAGTATTTAGGAATTTCTTCAACAAGCTCGGAAAGCTTTTTTTCCTCCTTTGCCATAATTTCTAAAATTTTTGCAATAGCCATTAAAGAATCCCTAGTGTGTTGCATTTCTGGAAAAATAAGTCCACCATTTTCTTCTCCGCCAAAAATGCAATTGTTTTTGATCATTGCCCTTGCAACAAATGGCGAACCAACCATTGTATGTACTATCCGTACATCATTTTCCTTTAAAACATCATCAAAACAACTTGATGTTGTAACTGGAGTTGCAACACACGAATTCTTTTGCCCTTTTGTTATATATTTTGCACAAATTGAAAGTGTCTTATCTCCCCATATGTAGCTTCCGTTTTCATCGACAAAAATTGCTCTATCTGCATCTCCATCTTGTGCAACGCCAAGATCTGCCTGTACCTCAGGAACTTTTTTTATCAATTCCGAGAGATTCTCGGGAATTGGTTCTGAATTATGTCCCGGAAATGTTCCATCCGGTTTGCAATATAACTTTGTTAATTTACACCCAAGTGTTTTTAGAGCATGCGGTGTTACGATGCCCCCTACACCAGATCCACAGTCCAACACCACATGAAATTTTTTCTTCCTAATTAGCTCAACATCAACATTAGAAAATATTCCTTTGATGTAGAGGTCTACTGCACCATTCCAAATTGAATACGAACCGACATTCTTGAAATCGGCCATGTCAAATTTTTCTTCAAAATAAATCTTTTCGATTTTCCCCTCTGTTACCTTTGGAAATTCAGTACCAGTTGAATCGACTCCCTTGATACCATTAAACTGTGGAGGATTGTGCGATGCTGTAATAATAACTCCAGAGTCAAAATCCTTCTTTTTTACTGCATATTGAAGAGCAGGTGTTGGAAGAACCCCAAGATCAAAAACATTGCATCCTGTGGAAAGAAATCCAGAGGTTATTGCATGTTTTAGCATGTTGTTTGAAAGTCTTGCATCAGTTGCTATTGCAACGTTTGGATTTTTTATTGTTTTTCTGAGAAGCGTTCCCCAAGCCTTTCCTATTCCTTGTGCAAGTTCACAGTTCATATCTACGTTTACAACGCCTCTTATGCCATTCGTACCAAATAATTTTGTCATAGGTTTATCACATTAATCTTGTTTTACTTTCTCAATTACATCTAGTGTAATCCTCAGAAACTTTTCGGAAATGTCTTCTAGAGCATCCTTATTATCTGCTTCTACTGTAAGTCTTAATATTGGACTTGTATTTGATGCTCTAATCAATGCCCACCCATCATCCAGATCGATCCTAATTCCATCAAGTGTATTTGTATCTCGATATTGTGCTGTTAGATTGCTCTTTAATAAATCAACAACATCAAATTTTATATCATCGGAACATTTTATTTCTTCTTTTTTTGTTGGATATGTCGGAATCTCCGAAACAATTTCGCTAAGCGTTCTATCTGTTTTATCTAGTATTTCAGCAATTTTTAAAGGAACCACTATTGCATCGTCAAATAGGAAATACTGTGGTAAAATAAGGTGGCCCGACGATTCTATTCCAAGTGGTGCATTTTCATTCTTTGCCTCAAGTGTTAAAAAGGTATGCCCCACTTGTATTTGTTTAACCTTGTACCCCAATGGCTCAAGTTGTTCCTTTACTGCTTTTGAACATTCAACATTTACAATTACTGTTCCTTTTTTTGTCTCAAACCCATG
>CAYLKT010000068.1:4215-6018 GCA_964384305.1 uncultured Thermoplasmatales archaeon
CCAAGATGAAGTTGGCAATTTTTCTTCTAAAGTGAAATCTCTGATTTTCATTAACTCTTCAGTTGGCAGTCCAACACCATCACCATAGTAAAACTTTATTCCATTCCATTCTGCAGGTAGATGACTTGCCGTGACAAATGCAATTAAGTCTTGTTTTAGCTTCCAACCCATGAAAAGAGTCTGGCCAAATGATGTAACGCCTGTAAATTTAACATTCACTCCAACAGCTGTAACACCTGCAACAAAGGAATGAACTAACGAGGGGCTGGACTTTCTTATATCGCAGCCAACAGCAATTTTATTTCCACCCATCTCCTTTTTTACGTACGTTCCTGCGGCAAGACCAATTCTATAAAAAAGTTCAGGAGAGATACCCTCTTGATAAATTCCCCTTATGTCATATGCTCTAAAAATATTTCTTGAAATGTCCAATTTCATCAAAGTGCAATTGATAGTCACTTATAAAAAACTGATTGCTACCTACAAAACAAAGAGCACTTTATGTAGGGATTGCATTTCCCACTTGCTTGTTTGGATATCCTTTGGGAATTGGTTGATTCCATACAAGCTCTCCGGAAATATTTGAACTCTCCGGCACTTGCTCCTTGTCACCTAAAACTGAGTAATCAAGTATAGAATTCCTATGTACTATACAATTTTCACCAACTACGCAATTTTTAAGATTTGCACCTTCTTCTATCGTTGCTCCATCATAAACAATGCACGAGTTAATTTTTGCGTTATTTTCAATTTTGACATAATCTCCAATGCATGATCTATTAAGTTCACCGTTTACATTACAATTTTTACCGACCAGATTCTCAATTCCTTTCTTTTCCATTAAGAATCTATGCACTTCAAGGTAACTACTGATTCGCCCAATGTCCATCCAGTATCCTTCAAATTTGAATCCATAGAACCTGCCGGTATCCTCAATAATTTGTGGGAAAATTTCTTTCTCCATGGAAATAAGTCGTTTAGTCTCAATATAATCTAGAATCTCTGGCTCAAGCAAATATGCTCCAGCATTGATAAAATTTGATGGCGCGTCTTCGGGCCTTGGTTTTTCAACAAATTTTGTTATTTTTCCATTATCCTTTACATCAGCAACACCAAATTCTGATACGTTCTCAACAGGCCACAACGAAATTGTTGAAACTGAATTGTTTTTTTCATGAAACGCCATCATGTCAGAAAGATTTAATGAACAGATTACATCGGCATTCAAAACAAAAAATCTTGAAGTAATATGCTTTTCTGCAAATTTTACAGCGCCGCCAGTACCCAATGGAGTAGGTTCGTCATTTACAATAATTTTCTTGCCAAAATCGTTTTCTTTGAAGTATTTCTCAATTTGATCTTTTCTATAGTTTACAGCAAGGATTATTTTATCGACTTCATCAGGAAGAGTGTCAATTAAATGAGTGACCATCGGTTTATTTAAAATTGGTAAAAGCGGCTTTGCCCTTGTATATGTAAGAGGTCTAAGTCTCGTTCCAAACCCGCCTGCAAGAATTATCGCCTCCATTTTATCTGTTCTCCAATATTATGGGCTCTGGAGCCTTTGGCCTACTAATAAATTTTTCCAATCTTTACCTACATGTGCATCTGTGTATTTACCTACAAAAAATCTAGATAAACAGTCTTTTGCATATTTTGTCAAAAGGTGGGATGCATATCAGTAAAAACAAAAAAGAAGATATCATGTATGTAGGCTTTATATCTATATTGCTTACCCTTATGATAGTAATACATATGACTGGAACCTTGTAACTTAAAAAATATACGTTATTTTTAATCAAA
>CAYLKT010000069.1:0-6004 GCA_964384305.1 uncultured Thermoplasmatales archaeon
ATGTCGGGAGCGGGATATGAACCCGCGACCTCCTGATTTCTTAGCGAATAGCTAAATACGAACCCTTTAGCTGAGCTTATGAGTCAGGCGCTCTAACCAGGCTGAGCCACCCCGACGTTGAGAATAGCAAATAGAAAACAGTTTATAAAAATTTTCTAGAAAACTGGCTCATTTAACATCAAATGGTTTTTACCTCTAAGGCAAATTATCTTTAAGTGTTCTTTTTTTGCTCTATTTCTAAGCTCTTTATCATTTGAAAATACTATTCCGCCCAATTTCTTTGCAAGGCTTATTACAGAATCATCACCACATTCTGATGAATCATCTATAGTTTCATATCCTTCTGCAAGTTTTAAAGCAGGCTTTGCAATACGTTTCTTTTTTCCGGCTGCATTCTCAGATAAAAAAGTTAGTTCGTTTATTATTGGTTTTGGTACAACAATTTTATAGCACCCAACAAGTCTAGTTAGTTCATCTTCCAGATCTATAGAAAATTCAAAAAGCATCAATAGGGCACTACTATCAATAACAACTATTCTTTTATTTTTATTTTCCCATGACCTATCAGATGCCATCTTCCGTCAATCCTTCTACTAATTGCAATTCTTTGTCCAAGTTCTGCACAAACTGGGAGTTTTAATTTCGCACCGATTTCTTCTCCGTGAAATTCTTTCACAATTCCAACTGTTGTTGCAGTACCAATTGTTAACATTAAAGGTTCGTTTGTTTTTATTGGTTCGACATTTTTTTCTTCCATCGTTCCAACAGCTCTTTGCAACAGATCTATAGATAACCAAAATTCTTCAAGCGTAGGTGGCAATTGTCCAACCTTTCCAACAATTTTACCAGAAAACGAGTCAGATTTTGTTCGTGCAGGATCAAGACCTGTTCCAATTGCGATCAAACCACCAGGGGTTGCCTCATCAACAGACTTCCCTCCAGTAATTAACGAGTCAATAGTAGTAGTAATAGCCTCAATTCTCTTTTTTCCTTTAGACTCGACCCTTCTTCCAGGTGCAACTTCTATTTGGTCTCCTTTCTTTAGGACACCTTGGATCAAAGACCCGCCAATTACCCCGCCTTTGAACTCCTTTGGCCTTGACCCTGGTTTATTTATGTCAAAACTCCTTGCAACATACATTAATGGGGATTTTTCCAAATTTCGTTCTGGAGTTGGAATGTACTCTTCCATTGCCTTAATCAACACATCGACATTGATATCTTGATGGGCACTAACCGGAACTATCGGTGCACCTTCTGCACAAGTTCCTTCTATAAATTTTAAAATTTGCTCATGATTTTTAATTGCATTTTGCTCTGAAACAAGATCAATTTTGTTTTGCACTACCACAATATTTTCTATTCCTGCAATATCAAGCGCAGTCAAATGCTCTCTTGTTTGAGGTTGAGGACATGATTCATTTGCTGCTATTACAAGTATAGCACCATCCATAATAGCTGCACCAGAAAGCATTATTGCCATGAGCGTTTCGTGACCAGGAGCATCAACAAAAGAAACAACCCTCAGTAATTCTGTATTTGATCCGCATTTGGGACATTTCTTCTTTATGGTATAACATTGAGGTTCATCACACTTGGGACATTTGTAAAATGCCGCATCGGCATACCCCAATTTTATTGAAATACCTCTTTTTAATTCTTCTGAATGCTCATCAGCCCATTTGCCTGTAAGCCTTTGCGTCAACGTTGTTTTTCCATGGTCAACGTGACCTATCATTCCTATATTTACTATGGGCTGACTTGGTAAGCTCATTTCTTTTCCTCTTCTTTTCCTTCTTTCTCTTCTTTTTCTTTTTCCTCTTCAGTGGTTAAAAGACTCTCAATTGGCTTTGAACTGTATTTTGTAACCTTCATGTTTATCTGTACAACATCAAGACTTACCGTATTTCCCTTTATGGACTTTTTCTTTCTCATCCCCTTTTCACTTGCATGAAAACCTTTGCTTTCACTGAGAAGTAATCTTCTTCTACTGATTCCTGGAAAATCTTTTCTCATCGGAAATCCATCTCTATCAGTCCCGCCAGTAATCTCTAGCTTATAGCCTGGAAGAGATATAAATATACCATCCACTTCGTCGCCAATTCTTTTACCAACTAACGAGTTAGCATGATGTCCGCTAACCTGAACCTGATGAGATTTACCAGATTTTACATCGTTTACTACTATCTTAAATTCTACCATGTCGGTGTCACCTTCATATATCCAATAATTTTAATATAGGCCTTCTCCGGTAATATAGTAATATATTAATATCTTTTCGCAGCACAAATGCAAAGAAATAAATTTTGGAAATTTGAAAAGTTATATAAACATCAAGACTATTTTTGTGCTATAAGTAATACCAATGGGGGAGACATATGGCCGAGTTTATTTGGCATTGGACAAATGGAGATAAGAAAATTTATACCAGGAAAACAGAAGTTGCCGAGGAAGCAATGAAAGAAGGCATGCTCGTGATGGGTATGCAAGCCAGACCAAATATAATCAAATATTAAATTTGCACAGGTCACTTCATTCAACGCTTGGATTTAGGGTGGTTAAATTCAACGGAAGTTTTTTAGATGGTTAATTTATAGCATCTAGCCATATGTCAGATTATAACTACAAAGATTTACTAAAGAAAGTTACTAATGATGCTTCGATTCAAAAGGCCACAGAAGACCGTTTTAAATTGCCAAGGGCAGAGGTGTTTTATGAAGGGAACACAACTGTAATCAAGAACTTCGATAAAATATCTGACGCTATAAACAGAAAATCTGAAGAAGTTCTAAAGTTTTTATTAGGCTGGCTTGGTACAGCTGGCGAAATAAATGGGCAAAGAGTCGTTTTTCAAGGAAAAATACCTATGAGACAAATCCAAGACAAGATAAAAGATTACATTGACACATATGTTATATGCTCTGAATGCAACAGGCCTGATACACATCTTGTAAAACAAGGCAGGACTATGCTTTTAAGATGCGATGCGTGCGGCGCAGTAAGATCTGTGAGGTCCAGAAAGAAAAGTTTGACACAACAACAAACACAGACACTGAGAGAAGGCGAAACATACGACTTAACTATAAAAGACATAGGGAAAAAGGGAGACGGCCTTGCATATTTTGACAAATATATAATTTATGTGCCTGGTACAGTAAAAGGATCTGCTGTGAAAGTAAAGATTGAGAAAATATCTGGAACTGTAGCATTTGGCCAAATTTCTGGTTAAACTCTGCTAGCCAGATGCAGATTATATAATTCTAAAATTAGCGAAAGATATTTAAAGTAAATTATACATTCATTTTACGTCTGTCAGACAAATAATGTCGTTTGTCATTGAATGTATGCTTTTGTGGCATATATTTGGCATAATAATGCCAGCATTATGACGGACAAGTGAGGAGAAAATGGAAACGCATCGCATAACAATAAGATTACCCCAACACGATATTCACTCAATAGACCTATTTATTAGGGCTGGAGAGTTTGCAACTCGTTCTGAGGTTATCAGACGTGCGGTCAATGAATTTGTAAAAAAATATACGGATGATTTTCTCGAAAAGGCAGATAAAATCAAAAAGGTTCAGGAAATGGAACTTGCACTCAGTTCTATTGAACCTTATATAAAGAAATAATTGTAAAGGAACCAATAGGAGGGATGGGATGCACCCCCTAGAAGGGCGCCTTGTGATGGGGGCGCCCTTCAAACTACCAGATTAGGAGGAATGAAATGAGCGGAAATGGTATGGAGAGTTTTATTGCAAACGCAGTGGAAAATAAAAAGGAAGAAGAAATTAGATTGAAAATTAATGAAGACGAGATGTTTGGCACTCCACGGATAACAATTGTTGGATGTGGAGGAGCAGGCGGAAACACGATAACGAGACTTAATAAACTAGAAGTAAAAGGTGCAGAAACAATTGCAATTAATACAGATAAGCAAGCACTTGATCTTGTTGACGCAGATCACAAGCTTCTAATCGGCGGAACGCTAACTAGAGGTCTTGGTGCTGGAGGCTTTCCAGAAATTGCAGAACGTGCAGCCCGTGAATCCAGCAGGGAAATCGAAGAGCTCATAAAAGGTTCTGATCTTGTTTTTGTTACTGCAGGAATGGGCGGTGGTACTGGTACTGGTGCTGCACCTGTTGTCGCTGAAATTGCAAAAAAATATAACGCTGTAGTAACCTGCATGGTATCAACACCATTTAATGTCGAAAGGGCAAGGCTTATAAAAGCAGATGAAGGTCTTGACAAACTAAGAATAAAAGCTGACAGCACTGTTGTACTAGACAATAACAGACTTCTTGAATTTGTTCCAAATTTACCAATTAATCAAGCATTCTCTGTAATGGATCAGATGATTGCAGAAACAGTAAAAGGGATTTCAGAGACAATCACAGTTCCATCGCTTATAAATCTAGACTATGCCGATATGAAATCAATAATGAATACAGGCGGACTTTCTGTAATGCTTTGGGGCGAATCAGACGAAGATGCTGGTGTTGATGCAATTGTACAAGAGGCGTTGAATCATCCACTTCTAAATGTTGACTACAGAGGTGCAACTGGAGCACTTGTACACATCACTGGTGGACCAAATATGAGTCTAAAGTACGTTCAAGATGTAGCAAAATCTTTAACAGAGGATTTGGACTGCTACTCAAACGTTATCCTTGGGGCAAGAGTTGATCCAGGGTTTGAAGGAAAATGTAGAGTAATGGCCATCATGACGGGCGTACAGTCGCCAAACTTGCTTGGACCGAGAAGCTCCTCATCAATGGAGAGTCGCCCAATGGCACAAGTTACAAGTACAAAGTTTGATATCGATTTTGTACGATAATCAAACAACTTTTTTCTTTCTTTTTTATAATGTTATTTTTGTTCCATTAAATGGTTTGTTTTTAATCGCATTTTCTAACTCGTCAAGTTTTTTCCCATTCAAAACAAAAGTTGGTATTTTTGATCTGTGTATTATTTCAAGTGCAGGACCATCTATCACAACATTTTTCCCTGCTACATTCCAATCTATTCCATACTTTGAAATCAATTCTTTGATTGATATCTCAGAAAACTTTTCTGCATCGTCGTATTTATTTGGATCTTTATCATAAATCCCATCAACATTTGTCGCAATTATGAATTTACTTGCACCTACCTTTTCCGATAACTCCGCACCGACCATGTCTGTACTATGTCCATGCATCGTTCCACCCATTATAACGATACTTTTGTCGATTTTAATCGCTTCATCTGTTGTTTTTGGAATGTCATAATTTGAATTTTCTATAAAGCTTGCAAGCATTCTTGCATTTACTCTTGTAACATCTATTCCAATTTGATCCAACTTTTTTTCATCGAGATTCAGAGTTCTTCCCAATCGTATATACTCTCTTGCAGTATTACCGCCCCCAACTACAAGATAAACCTTGCATTCCTTTGCCAGACCTTCTAAAATATCTGCAAGCTTTTTGAAGTATGAAACATCGACATCTTCCGAAAGAACTACAGATCCTCCAATGGATATCACAATAGATTGCATGAAAAAGCAGTATGCGTCATTTGCTTATTATTTTTAGTATTATGCAACTTCAGGTCCAACTTGCCCTTTCTTAGGATCTGCACCAAGTCTAACTTGTGGCAACGGGATTGGAGGGGGAAGCCCGATATCCTTTGCAACACTTACAGCTTCAGGAACACAAGCATGCATTATTGCCGTGTGGATCTGACTTGCAATTGGATTTGGCATTTTTCTTGTTTTTTTCCATTCTTCAAATAGTTTTTGAGATTTTTCATCTTCAAAAATAAAGGAGCCTTCAATTTTAATCACACCAACTGGGCCAAAACTTGCAGTGTATTGAAATTCTACCGTTGCCTGATTTTCTGCCATCTTGCCAATATTTGTAACAGAGCTATTATGATCTATTCTAACCTGCCTTGGTCTATCACTGCGATTAATGTATCTTCTTGCTTCAATGGATTTTAGTTCTATACTTTTGATTTTCAT
>CAYLKT010000070.1:0-2191 GCA_964384305.1 uncultured Thermoplasmatales archaeon
TTCTAACATTTGTCTCTCTTGACGAAGACACAGCAACGGTTGCAGTTTTAAGACAAAGCGGGGTGCAATGGATAGCTGATGTTGATTCAAAACGTTCTGGAAAAATGTATGCAAGCAAAGATACAGAAAACGATTATTTTGGAGAGATATTATCAATTGTAAAGACCAATAAATCAGATGGTTCTGCACTTGTCGTGGTGGGATCAGGATTCGCAAAAGAGCATTTTGTAAAGAAAGGACGGGGAAAAGAACCAGAGATTTTTAAAAAATGTCTGGTGCATGGAACCGGTACTTCAGGGATGAATGGGATAAACGAAGCAATACGAACAGGAGTTGTTGAACAAATTACAAAGGAAAACAGAGTTGTCTTTGAAACAAGTCTTGTTGAGAAAATATTTGAAGAAATCAAAAAGGATGGACTCGCAACTTATGGAGAATCAGAAGTTAAAAACGCACTTGTGAATGGTGCAGTTGAACGACTTCTGATAACTGACATTCTTATCAGAAGTGAGAAAGGAGAGAGACTCCTGAATATTGCAAAACAAAACAATAGTGATTTTACAATAATAAATACAATGCATGAAGCAGGTAAAAAAATAGATGGAATGGGAGGCATTGCCGCCCTACTTCGTTTTAAATTATAAATTAAAAGGTTTAGATCATTCCTCTTCCATGGGACATGGATTTATACATTTCTGATATGGCTTCATCCATGTAGTCGCCTCCAAGATCTGTTCCTTTGTCTTCATCGTCGCCATCGTCTATTTCTTCAATGTTGTATGAATAGTAGTCATAGGTTATTTCTAATGTGAAGTCGTTCCCTTTGTCCTTCATTTTTTTGAGTATGTTAAAGAACCCTTCTCCAAGTTTTACATTAACCTCAGTTTCAAAGGATGCTTTATCTTTATTACCATATTCATCCTCAACTATCCCTTCTACTTCAGTATAATCTTCTGCATCTACAAAATCATCTACTGGAATACTATTTACGGTAAAGCCCATGGTTTCATTTCCTGAGCCGATTCCAACATAATCTTGTTCTGCTCCACCTTGAAGAGAGATTTTTGCAGTTAAAGTATCCTGACATTTAGTTTTGAGTAAACCTTTCTTCACAACATCATCTTCCCAGATAAGTTTTACATCAACATTTGTTAAAACACTATCAGATGGTGCATTGACATCAAATGGATCGGTGTATGACCCTTTGCTCGCAGCATAGCCTTCTATTGTTGTTGACTTACTGTATTTTGTCCAAGTAACATCAAAAGTTTTTAAAACTGGTTCATCTGTATCGTCTTCTTCTTCATTGCCATATGAAGTATAAAGGACGATCCCAACTGCTGCAACGATTAAAATTATAACGCCTACAATTGCTATTATTTTATCAGTCTTTTTTAAGTTCATAAGTTCACCTTTAATCTTTTTTATAGGTTAAATTCTATTTTTCTATAATTATAAGTATATTTGCCCCTTTATTAAGTTTTTCCTTTATACTATATAACTATAGATATAGTACATTATAAAATGCAGATAATACTTGTTAAATCTTCTGTTTTTTATAAAATTAATTTGTGATTTTTACCACTTTTCCACAAATTCTACATTTGCCATCTTTCATTCCTTTCATGTTTGCAGAAAAACCACATCTCTCAATACAAACATTTCCACAATTGGGGCAAATCGTATTTTCGTATTCTCCATGAGAAACGTTCCCAACATATGGATATAAAATCCCTTCTTCCTTCGCAATTTCATAGATCCCTGTAAGAGTTTTCATGGGAGTTGCCTCAACATCCATCATCTGAAAATCTGGATGAAAACGAGAAAAATGCACTGGCGTTTCATTCCCCAATTTATCAACGACCCATCCACAAAACTTTTTAACTTCTTCTATTGAGTCATTGTATCCAGGTATTACAAGATAGGTTAACTCCAAATGAATGCCCAAATTTTTTATAATTTCACAAGTATCTAAAACAGGTTCAAGTCTTGCCTTGCATATCTTTTTGTAAAAATTTTCTGTAAATGACTTGACATCAATATTTATTGCATCAAGGTACTTAGAAAGCTCTGTTAGGGGCTCTTCAGCAATATATCCATTACTAACATAGACGGTATACAACTTTTCTTTTTTTGCTAGTTTTGAAGTATCATAAGCAAATTCATGCCAAATTGTCGGTTCGTTGTATGT
>CAYLKT010000070.1:2291-3493 GCA_964384305.1 uncultured Thermoplasmatales archaeon
TTGCCATCATCAATTTTACAAAAATGATTGCAAAGTTTGCATTGAACTTTGCCTTCCTCAAATGTTTCCCAAAATTTTGCGTCCTTTTTCACAATTTTTCAATAGAAAAACGGTGTATTAAACATTACTCTAAGAGAATTATGCCGCCATTGTTCTTAATTAAGCCTTTGGATGGATACTGATCGTTCATTTGCGGTTCCATTTTTTTGTAATCTTCCAGATTGGCATCAGTTCTCAAAACATATCTTGCATAGTAAAATGCTTCTTCAACAGAAGCTTTTCCATCTTTGTACAAATCTAATTTTGTAGGTCGCCCAGTTTCAAAAATTCCAGGTCTAAAGCCGTCGGCTTCACCAGATTTTAGACCTTCAAACCATAACGATGAAAAAAGTGGCCCTTTTGTTGTGCTTGTATATCCTGTTCGGTATTTACTAGCACCAGATATTACAACCCGCCCAGATTTTGGAATGCCGGAGTTTAGAAGGAATAATGTTGGAAAATTATAAATCGTCTTATCTGCAAATCCTCCACTGAAACATGCATCAACAATAACGCAAGTCTTCTTTGACTTTAAACCAGATAAAATCTCACCAAGTTCAGCATCTGCCAGTTTTGAATCCCATAAAAATATCTCGCTTTTTTGAAATAGTTTTCCACCAGCAAGCGTGTTATTTTCATCCCAATAACCATGGCCAAATAACCAAACAAAAACTTCGCCATCATCGTACTTGCTAGACTCAGAAACGACATAATTTATTGCAGTCAAAACATTTTGTTTTGTAGCCCCCCCATAGGTAATATCATATTCGTGCCTTCTTTGTTGCAAGGTTTTAACTTTATCCCCATAACCACCGTCTTTTCTAATCCATCCATCGTCAAATAGAAGAATAATATTTGATGTTGAGTATCCGCATTCCTCTACGAAGTAGTTAACCATGTCCTCTGCCAAATTGAGTCCACCATTGCCAAGTTTACTTTCATTATCTGCTGGGAAGTTAGCAGCTACAATAAAAACTGCCCATTTATGAGAATCGGATTCAACCGACTTTGGATTATCTACTCTTAAAGCTATCTCTTCAACTTCAGAATAATCTGTACCATCAAAGGCCCTCACCTTTATCTTATAATAACCATCTTCGACATCATATGTATCCCAATCGTAACTCCACTTTACTGTCCCATCAACTAAAACCCATTCCTCC
>CAYLKT010000070.1:3593-5957 GCA_964384305.1 uncultured Thermoplasmatales archaeon
ATTATTTAAAAGCTTTATTTAACATATGTTACCAATATCCATTCAAAAGGTTTATCATAACATTTATGATTTGGCAAACACCAACTGGGGCGATATATTGAAGAAAATGACTTATGCGGACTCAGGAGTCGACATTTTCAAGGAAGAAAAAGCAATAAAGGGCCTCCTTTCCAGCATTAAAACAAAAAGAGAGGGCATTGGAAAACCTCTTGGGGGACACTATGCAGGAATGATAGAATTTGGAGAGTTTGCCCTTGTTTTATGCACCGATGGAGTTGGGAGCAAAGTAGAAATTGCAAAAGAGATAAAAAAATATGACACTGTCGGTATAGACTGTATGGCAATGAACGTCAACGATGCAATTTGCGTAGGCGCCGAGCCCCTTGCGTTTGTTGATTATTTAGCAATAGATGACCCTAAACCAGAGATTACTACAGAAATTGGAAAAGGATTGCAGAAAGGTGCAGAACTTTCAAATGTCTCCATTATTGGTGGAGAGACTGCCTCGCTTCCTGAAGTTATTAACGGTTTTGATTTGGCAGGAACATGTCTTGCTTATGTAAAAAAAAGTGACATTGTAACTGGTGAAAAAATTGTACCTGGCGATGTAATTATTGGACTTTCAAGCAGCGGAATTCATTCAAATGGATATACGCTTGCAAGAAAGGTAGTACAAACTGCGAATTTATTTTATTCTGATAAATTTCCAGATGGCATGTATAAGGGAAAAACTGTTGGTGAAGTTTTACTCACGCCAACAAGAATTTACGTCAAAGAAATTGTTAAACTTTTAAAAGAAGTTAAAGTCCATGGACTTGCTCACATCACTGGAGGGGGACTCAGGAACCTTCCAAGGTTAAATAGTGAAGTGAAGTTCGTAATCAATAACCCTTTTGAGCCGCACGACGTATTCAAATTTTTACAAAAATATGGAAATGTAGAAGATAAAGAGATGTATCAAACATTTAACATGGGAATGGGGCTTGCAGTAATAGTTTCAGAAAAAGATGTTGAAAAGACTTTATCTATTTTGAAAAAATACTCCAAGTCAGATGCGAAAATTGTTGGAAGAATCGAAGAAGGAAAAGGCGTTGAATTACCTAAACTTGGATTGAAATACTAGTACTGAGTAGAATATTGTATTTTTTCATAGCAATGAAATAAGAGAAAATATTGCTACTATTATCGGCTGATGCACAAGATATAGTATCAATGAATGCTGCCCAAGGAAACATAAAAGTCTGACGGGCGCGAATGTGGAAAAATCTTTCAAATTAAATATTCGCCTATGTTCTGGATACAAACTATTTCCTATAAATATACCTATTAATACAACTCCAAACCAGGGCAAAAGTGGAAAATAATCAACACTATAGAAATCAGATGGAATAAACCCTAGCCAGAACAACCACCCGATATCAAATGTTAATGTTTTAAGGAAAATGCCGATGGGAAGAAGGACAGCACTAAATAATAAATTTTTTGTTTTTAACTGTAGAAATGGTATCGCTAGTATGATTGAAATACCTATACAATGCAGTATTCCAAATTTTACAAAGCCGTAATGCGGATAAAACCATGTAACAATGGTAATCAATAACCCTAGAATGAAAATTTTAAGTCCCCGGATAATAAATTTTTTTTGAATTTGTTTTTTTGTTAAATTTTGTTTCACCCGCGAATAACTGATGGACAACGATATACCTACAAGCAGAAGAAAAAGTATTCCGATTGAATACAAAAATAATAGTAATGGTGTTGAATGCAAGTTTATTTCATAAATATTGAGAAAGTTTAGATCAAAAATAATATGATAAATAACCATCATTATAATGGCAATACCGCGTAGAAAATCTATCTCCCAAAACCGCTGTATCTCTTTTGTCACCACAGAAACTAGAACTTGTTTTTTTATTAAAAATCATCTCTTTTAAAAAAACAGGATAGCGAGGAGTGGATTTGAACCACTGATCTACGGGTTATGGGCCCGTCGGGATCTCCTGGCTACCCCACCTCGCTATAAATCAGATGAGTAACCATGCAACTCTATAATATTTCTGGTGAATAACGTTTCTATTACTTAAATCTAATACCCACCCTCAAAACTAGCAAATTGTAAAATGGAGAAAAATATTATAAAGCCATGATAAATAGAGATGTGGGGAGGTTAAGATATAAATGGAAATTGAAACGCGTTTAATCAAAAAAGTTGCGAAATTTCCAAGGGTTTGTACAAACTGCAATAAAGAGATACCTGCTGGAAAAGCATATCACTTTGAAGAAGGGGTTAAAGAACACCTCCATTCACTTATCGCACGAGAATTTTGTTCTGACTGTTATGCAAAATATGGCGAACGTAAATTA
>CAYLKT010000071.1:0-5921 GCA_964384305.1 uncultured Thermoplasmatales archaeon
TGCAGGGAGAAGATTAATCGATGTAATAAGAAGTCCTTCCCATCCTGCAAATGCAATAAGGCTTAGTTGAACTGGTTCTGCTAAGGTAATAATCCCAGAGAATGACCAGGAAAATTTTATCGGAATTTGTAAAATAAAACCAGCAAGCAAAGTAAAAAGAGTGGATTGTCCTAGTACAACCTCACCAGCTGCTGGCTCCATCAGAGGAACAGGGTGTGAATACATTATTCCAATTATTGTTACTGGAACTGCTACGATAAAACCTGCAATAGGGCCAGATATTCCGACATCGAAAAGCGCTTTTCGGTTAGGCATTGGATCCCTGCTGGAAATTAAGGCTCCAAATGTCCCTATGTTGAAACTTGGCATAACAGGCGGTATAGGTATGAAAAACGGAAGTGACGTTGCGATACCGTGTTTTTTTGAGACGTAATAATGACCCATCTCATGAATAAAAAGTATACTCATAAGTGGAAAAGCAAACAAAAGGATGCCGTTAAACAAGTTTTCTGGCATAAAAACATCCATAATATGGGGAATATTCCATATATCATTGTAGCCCATGTGAAGAATTGATCCTGTAAGAGATGTTGTGATTATTGTTGCTATTAAAAGTGAAATATTGATCCATACTGGTTTTTCTTTCTTCTTTGATTTTCTAATGACATAGATGATGTGTTCTCCTTTTACATAGCGAAGCATTGGAATATAGCCTTTCTCTGAAAGAGACAATCGTAAAGAATCAAAATTTTCATCAAGTGTCCCTTCATCGATTCTACAGAAAAACGCCATCGTGTGAGCATTATATTTCATGTCGTAGAAAGGAAAACGTTGTCCAACCTCACTTTTCAACAGTTCCAAATCTGAACGCGGCTCCGAGTCAACTTGATGATAACTGCTCCAATCATTTGGCATTTGTCTGGCGATATCGACTACCTATTATAAAACCTTCGTAAGAATAATTCTACAGATAAGGTATATGAAAACACGTAATTATTTAGTTTAAACTAGCAATCAAGATTGGACAAAATAAGAAGTTTTTAATGTATCCATCCAAAACAGTTGTATAATAGAAAAAATTGATAAAATTATACTGCATGTCCCGGGTAATATTAACGCTATAATTGGAGAATCAACGTATGGATATGAAAATTAGTTTTCCTGGTGGTAAAAAAGTAGATGCTGACTCCAAAGGGTTCACAATAAAGACAGATCAAACCATTCGTGAAGGAGGCGAAGGATCTGCTCCGGAACCGTTTTCATTATTTATTGCATCAATTGGTACATGCATAGGAGTTTATGTTCTTAGTTTTTGTCAAAAACGAAATATTCCAACAGACAACATATCTCTCCTGTTGAAGCTAGAAAAAAACAAAGATACACATATGATAGAAAAAATAACTATAACGATACATGTCCCAGAAGATTTTCCAGAAAACTACAAAAAAGCTATTGTAAAAACAGCAAGTCTTTGTGCAGTAAAAAAACATTTAGATAATCCACCAGAAATCGATATCAGTGTAATAAAAAAATAGTCATCATCTTTATGTACATCATTTCTATTGACGTTTGAGTGGTAATAAGATGACGGTGGCATTAATTATTGGGACACAATGGGGCGATGAAGGCAAGGGAAAGGTTGTTGATTATTTCCTGCAGCCATAGCATCACATATAATAAATTATATTGCGGTCTCTCCAATCAAGATAATCTTCGTCATTATGCTCCCATGCTCCTATCTTGAATTCATGTGCAACTCTTTTAAGGCTGTTAATATCTTCCTCATCGAGCAGTTCAATATGTATGTTTTTAACCTTGTTTTTTTCCAAGAAGCGATTGAATTTTTTCATAGTATTTGCATAGGAAGAAATCTGGGAGGGAGTCATACCGGCTTTAATTATCCACACTTCAAATACCTCTTGGATACTTGAAAAGCTAAGATCATGGAGACACTCTCCAACATATCTAAGGAGGCACACATAAAAATTAACAAGTCTGTCAATATTATTATTAACAAATTTTGTGGTTTTCCCCTCCTTCTGCATTGACTCATACCATTTTGTCATCAGGAATATATCCCTTGCATATGTTGTAACAAACCCTTCTCCAAAATCAACAATTGCATCTTCAAGGTATATTTCTTCTTCAATATTTTTGAAGAGGTTTCTAAATATCTTGTTTTCTTTTAATTCTTCAAAGGATTTCATCTTCTTAAAACCACTACAAACATTCTTTATATCTATCAGTTTTATAAAGTCCTTCTCAAAAATTTCCATGTTGTTTAATTCATCTTCATCCATTTTCCCACCTTTTATACTTTTATTTAAATTTCATCATATTTTTCCTAATCCCCATTCGTTTTCAGGCATTCTTTTTTCCCTTCAATCTTTTTACATCATCGATTAAATCCTTTAACTCCGCAAGAATTTCTTCAATCTCTTTTTTAGGTTCAGGCGAACCAGGTTCATACTTTGTATTCTCATCCATTAAAAAGGTAATATTCAAGAATTTCTTTACCTGTTCTTTTGGAAGAAGAAAAATTGATTTGTACACAGCATCAACATCATCCAAGTTAACCATTTTATTTCCGATTGCTATTTCAACTTTATATTCCAATTCTTTTTGTGAAATATCAGGAAATTTTTTCCGCAATTCCAGAGATTTCGTAAAGCCGGTTTTCATGTAGTTAGAAGTCTGTTCAAGAAAATCAAGTAATTTGGAAATATCAAGCTTTTTATTTTTTAAGGAAAGTTTCATAACGTCATGCCAACTGTCAAAATTATCCATAATATCTTCAGGAGTTATATCTGGAGGATCATCATCTGTAAGAAAATCTTCTAAATCAACATCATCCCAATCATCTTCATAAGCACTCCAAAGGTCATACAATCCATCTTTTTCCCTTTCTAGATATTTTTTAAAAAATCCATAATCAATTTTTTTACTCTGGCAGAAATCACAAAAATCAACGAGCATCTGGAAAAGCATCGAGCATTCACTATCACTTAAATCCTCATAATCCAAATAATCTTCGAATAATGGGCCAATATGTTTAGCATTAAACCCGTCAACATCTATTTTTCCATAGTCAAAAAAATCTGCAAAATCGTCAAAGAAATAAAGCATATCGTCTGCCATATGTCCATATCTATCCTCGATTGTCTTTTCAAATTCTTCAAATAATTTTTTATTGTTCATTTTTACATTTTCTCCGCTCATATATCAACACCTTTATTTTTTTTATAGTCGTATGACATATATATTTTTGTTGTGGGGTTTGCTCCCCTCCCCCTCTAAATTATATCTACATGAAGGAATTTATGAACAACACTCTGCTAATTTGGAGCAAGAGAGATTTTCATTAATCACTTTTTATTTAAACACTTTGTTGATTTCTCCACATAATGTACATTTATATACCACATATTTTGATCTGGATATTATCTCTTTAAAATCATGCTGACACTTAGTTTTTGGTGTTTCTGGTTCATCTACCTGTTCTGTCCCCCTCTTTATTTTACTGGAGGTTTGCATGTCATATATCTCAATAAGTTCCTGTTTAGCAAACTCAGCTAATTTCTTCTCCTCATTGATATCTAACTCTCCCTCTTTTGGTGGTGAAGTAATATCAACCAGCGTCCTCAATATCTCATGAGTTTCCAACATCCAGTCGTAATCCTGTCTTAAATTAATGTTTTTCAACACACTATATGCTAAGTTCACTTTTGGTGTTCGTTCCATATTTCTGTACTTGTCACGTAGCATACTTTCAAATCCTTTTTTGTCTAGATGCATTTCATCAATTTTGTTTTTATCAACTCCCAGCATATCATAGAATGTTATTTTATCTGGCGGTAAATACTCATGCCAGTCATAATTCCGCTCTGTAGTATCATACCACCTATCCATATTTTTTCTTATATAATCAGCGTCTTTCAAGTGAACGAGTAATATTTTCTTGTAATTCCTCCAATCGGACCACCGTTTCTTACGCAATTGAATCTTGTGTTTAAAAATATCAATATAATGCTTCTCTGAGAATTTCTGGATAAAATCATACTCCCAGCGTAGTTGTGGTACAGCCAATATTTTATATATTTCATCAAGCAGTTCTTTTGCATCAGGATTCTTTTGCAGTTGATTTTTATATCCTAAATCTATCTGTTGTTGATCTGCAGATTCCTCAATACCTAGAATCTCATAAAATGTCGGTGCGCCTAACTCATGTAAATCTACCCAACCACAATGCTTGTTGAGGATGTACCCAAATCTCATATGATTTCTCTCATCCTCTAGCCAACTATCATGTTCTGCTATGATTTCTCTTTTTTCACGAGGGGTTAGGCCTCGATTCACATTCTCAAAAAGCGATAAAGCCTCATTATAATGCATCTGAAGTTTCTGTGAAGTCATAACATTGTGGGCATCCTCAATTGCATCATCTGGATATATTGAATGTTCTTTTTTTATTTCATATGCCTTTTCGACTTCATGTATGCTTGCACCTTTTTTTAATCCTAAAACACTATAGTATGTTGGCAGACCTGATGTTAAATTCTCCTCCCACTGAGAATTTATCTCAAAAATTTTGGATAGCATGCTATATATGCCATCTAATCTATATGGGGATATGTATTTTGTAGGCATTCGCCAGTAAATATCGTTATGTAAAATACTTTCATCCCATCTTATAAAATTCTCTTTTGCATTACGATCTTCTTCATCTATTTGTTCCTTAGAAAGAGGCATTGATATTTCATACTCTGTTACTCCAATATAATCATCCAAAGTACACATTCTTGTCAACTGGCTTTTTGACATTGCCCATCATCTTTTGATTCGCTTTATTTCCTACCACGTTTCTTAGGACTTTTATTATCAGGAGATTCAATTGTTTGCTTTTTCACTTTCCCTTTTTTACCGATCTCAATGGTGTCACCAACATCATAATTTATATCTCTAATTAACAGTTTCTCATCCAGTTCCTTGTTTTTAAAAAACAGTGAAGTTCCTTCCTCTTCACAAAGGATACCTAATTTTTTCAATTCGGCATTAAGATCATATATCTTTGTATCTGGATTAACATTTAAAGTGACTCTATCCCTTGTGAGTTTATTCAATATGTGCAATTCTGCCTCCTCAAAACTCAACATCTTTTTCATCCATTTATTTTTCTCTCTTTTGGATAATCTACCACTAGCTTTCAGTTTTACAGACCGCTTAGAACCAGAATCACGATCCATGGCAGTTACATTAAGTATCCCAAACTCTTCACCGACATCAAAACTTACATCGATATCATTTGCAAAAATGGGTTTGGGCTCAATAGAAATCCAGAATTCACCTAAATGTTCGCACTCCCAAGGATATAACCCTTCACCTTGATATACCTCCACCATAACCTCAGACATAAAACTTTTTGAGTTTGTATATGGCTTCTTTCTGATAATTGGAACTTTTGTGTTCCTATCCAATATTTTACTAATCATACCATCTGAAGTTAGTATCCCCAGCGACATTGATACAACATCACTAACATCTATTTTACTTTTTTCTTTACTCTCTCCAGTACTTGCAATGGCTGTACCCAATGCCACAGCCTCGTATGGATTAATCCTAGTAGATGGCTCTTTATCAAAGAACTTCTTAACAAAATCTTTAACTAGCGGCATCTTTGTAGTACCTCCAACAAGTATCACGTCATCAATTTCTGACTTATCTAAACCAGCATCATCCAATGCTTGTGTAATCGGCTGAGCGGTTTTTTCAATAAGATCAACAATTAACTCCTCAAATTTTGTTCTAGTAATCTCCATTTCAAATGGAGGATGCTTAGTATCCCTCCCAATAAACGGTAAATTAATCATGGTTTTTTCAGTAGTTGATAGTTTAATTTTCGCTTCTTCAGCCATTTCTTTTAA
>CAYLKT010000072.1:0-3918 GCA_964384305.1 uncultured Thermoplasmatales archaeon
AGAGTTTCATATGGTTTTGTAACGGTTACATAGACCCAAGCTTCATCTGGTTTACTCTTGATATGTTCAAATAAAGCTTGGACAAGATCCGAATAGTTATTTCCTGGAAGAAGAATTCCTATGGAAGGATTAATCTTTATTGCATGTGCAATCCTCTCTCTCAACCCATCAATAAGTACATTTGCCATACTAGCTCATCACTCTCTGGATTTTAACAAAGGAGTAAGCTCAATACCATTTTTAGACGAAATGCTCATGGCAGATTTAACCCTGCTATGTGTTGTCCCTCTCATTTTAATAAGCTGGAAAGTTCTGATCAAATCTCCCTTTCGCTCAATGTCCCCCATAAATATAATGCCATCTGAAATGAATTCTTCAATACCATACTGCGAATATTGAAATGTTCTTGGAGGCACTTCAGAAGTCAAAAAGGTTGTACATTTCATGGCTGCAAGTGACGACCCCAATTTAAAAATAAAATCTCTAATCATCTCTTTTGATTGAAGCCTATAGCAAAGTGCAGTGATTGAATCAATAACTAATCTTTTTACGTTCAATTCATCAGCAATATCTCTTAATATATCTAAGAGGGCACTTGCATCTTCTACAGTATATTTCTCAGTATCAAGACCAAGCCTTTCACTAATAATCCTCAAATCAATAAGGTTAACCATGCCAGATTCTATCAACTTCTTGTCGTAAAAATCAAATCCTTCCATATTCTTTGTCAATTTAAAAAGAGGCTCCGTTATTGTAAAGAACACACCTCTTTCTCCTAGCCTTGCACCATTTATTAAAGCCTGCATACAAAACGTAGTTTTACCTGAACCGCTACTACCAACCATTAAAACAGTGTTACCTACCGGTACGCCGCCACCTAATTGCATATCAAGTTCTTCTATACCCGTCTTACATATACTACCGTCATCAGCCATAATTCTTTCCTCACTACACCTTTCGTAGGAAACATTATACAATTAATGGTTATAAAAGTTAAGGTTTAATTATAGAAATGCAGGGGAAGGGATTTGAACACGATTTTAGTCTTAAATTATTTTCTCCTTTTTAAGAATAATGCTAAAATGCAACAGAGTACAACCAATATAAATTCAAAAAATAGAGGCATATAAAAAAATAAAATGAGACTATAAAGTCTCTACTTTTTCACTGAATTTGATATTCATCTCTTCCAATTCGTCTAAAATTGGATTATAAATCTCAGGAATTACTGGGATGTGAACGCCAGTTATGTTGATTTTACCTTCAAGTATCATCTTCGTTGCAATTGCTGCAGGAATTGATACTGTTCGTGCAACTGATGAATCATCGTTTGGTATGCCATAGTCGACTAGAGTTGATGTAATGTATTCTTTTTTGTCAGGATACTTTGCAATAAATTCGTGATGCATTACAATCATGTCTCTTTCATCTTCCAAAAGTGACATTTTCTCCAGTGTAAGTACGTTCATGTAATCAAGAGGGTTGTCTTTATCTTTAGGAAGTATTTTGTCACTGAATAATCCTAACCATCCAAGACGTTTTATAACGGTTGAATAGGTTTCAAGACCAAGATATTTTGCAGTTGCTTTAACAATATCATCGTTTGATCCTGCATCAACAAGATACCTTGTCATATCCTCATAGGTTTCACCGGAAAAATCCTTAATAGGTTCATCATTTAACCAACCAAGTGCAACAATTTCCCTCATTGTTTCACACCAGCCAGTCATCCTAAACGTCCCACGATAAACAGTTTGCGCATCCTTAAGTCCATAAATATCCTTATACGGAACACTATTTCTATTTGGATAATTTTCAAATGAACCGATGCCAGAAACGTCTTGTATATAGTAGTTCTCAAAAAGTTGCTCACCCGGGTAAGATACCTCTTTTCCATCTTGTAACCATTTGGACGGATTTTTTGATGCAAGAAGCACCCCACGAGGCGCCCATGAAAACTTGTAACCAAATGGGTTTGTATTTGCTTCGTGTGATGGAAGAGCGCCTGTTGAAGATTTGAAGCTTATAACGCCCCCTCCTTTTTTCTCGATATCGTGAATAACCCTCATAGCACTCATATGGTCAATACCTGGGTCAAGGCCACATTCGTTTAGAATGAGGATTTCTGCGTCCTTTGCCTTTTCGTCCAATGCCTTCATTGCATCAGAAACATAGGATGTGGTGACCATCTGTTTTTTATGTTTGATACATAATTCTGCAACCTTTGGATGATACACATATGGGAGCAAACTGACAGCAAGATCACACTCAGAAACAAGTTTTTCTAGCAGTTCATCATCTTTTACGTTAAGTTCAATTGCAGTACCTTTTGGATTGCCATCAATAATTTTCTCTGCTTTACTGACAGTCCGGCTTGCCATTGTTATTTGGTAATCAGTTTTATCAAAAAGATATTTTACCATTGGTCTAGAGACCATCCCTGCTCCAAGAATTAGTACTTTCTTTGCCATATCTGTTTTCACCCCTAAAATTTCAAGGGTGGAAATAAAAAAGCCTTATAAAAATTTGTTCATGTATTCATAATCTGGAGTTAGTTTTCCACGATAAAGAATTACTGCTTTTTTTATTTCAGGTGGCAAATCCAACTTTTCGAACGAAACTGTATAATCGGCTTTTATAATTGCTTCCACAAAAGGCATTAGCGAGTCACCAAATGCCTCAGATGATTCTCGTGGCAGCTCGCATGGAAGTGTATCTACTGCAAGAACAGCAACGCCACTCCCTTCAAAACCATCAATTGTGTTGTCTCGTATTGGGTTGTAAATGAATACAGGATTTCCAGGATTTGTTGCTTTTTCAGTAAATTCTATTGCGCCATTTACATCAATACCAATATCACCTACTACTTGAAGGTGTATCTGGCCTGTAAAATTTTCTTCCAAAAACTCTTTTGTTATCAATCTGGGATATCTTTTATCCCAATAAATGCAATTCATAAGAATTGAAAGCCGTGGAACATATCTTTGAAAAATGGAACGGTACACTCCAGGGTTGTTGTAGTAATCTTGCAACTCAAATTCTTTTTCTGCAAAAATAGGTTCAACTATGTCTTTTTCTTTGAAAACTACTTTATATACAACCTTATTTGATGGTTTTTCATAAATCGCCTCAAGCTCTTTTGGAGAAATTTCTTTTACTGGCAAGCAGTCAAGTATTTCCTGAGCCCCTTTTGACACATTACCATATCCAGCAAAACCAACAACTAATGGCACAACAAGATCTGAAAGCCCGTAATTCTTAATCTCCTCTCCAACTTTCTTTATCTCTCCTTTTGCTTCTTCAAGGCTTTTATATTTGAGCGCTTGTTTTATTTTTCTAAAAGGAGTACCTATCTCTTTCCACTCCATTCTTTGACCAAATGTCCAAAGGCTGTCAATCATTCCTGCAAGACCTGCATATCTCCCAAAAAATACAAGTCTTCTTCCTTTGTCATCCGCAATTTTTTCATAATCAATTAAATTGCATTTGAGATTCATCATCTCCTTCAGCATAGGCATATTGTATTTTTGACCTTTAATCACATGAGAAAAAAACACGTACGTCTTATTTTCTTCAAAAAGTTCTTTTGGGATTTCTTTTACTGCAAAAACAATAGGACACGAAGATAAATCATTTTGTACCTTTGCGCCAATTGACTCATACTCCTCTTTCGTATATGCTCTTATAGGTGCAGTTTGTACAATTGTTTCGATATCGTGTTTTTCTTTCAGTTCCTTTACATGTTCTGGAACAAGCGGTACTCTTCTTTCCCATTCGTTCTTGTCTTCTTTTCTTATGCCCAGTATAAAACTCATAGCTTACCCGACTCCCACATCCATTAAGATTTTAAAAAGATTATGAGAACTTTTTATTTGTATCTTAGAATCGCTCCAATGTGGCCAAGATCTGCCAATTCGT
>CAYLKT010000072.1:4018-5839 GCA_964384305.1 uncultured Thermoplasmatales archaeon
ACTTTTTATTTGTATCTTAGAATCGCTCCAATGTGGCCAAGATCTGCCAATTCGTCTGAGTCAACAAACTCGATTTCGGAATCGCTTCTTTTTGCGAACTCCAAGATTTCTTCTAGAACATCTACTTCTGAAGTATTTTTCCCACAATATGGACATTGTTTTTCAGTTCCTTCGCCGACAACTTGACAGTTCTCGCAAATCCATCCATGCAATTTGAAATCTTTTTGGATTAGAAGCAACTCAACCTTGCCACTCTTTACAGCGTCTAGTGTTTCTTTGACACCGTAGACAGCAAGCCCATCTTTAAGTATTTCTCCTTTTAATTGTTGAACTGTTTCTTGGCCTTGCCTCTTTTCTCTTTCTGAAATAAGATGGATAGATCTTTTTAATAGTTCCTTTTCATCGTCGATATCTATATCAACAATATCAACAATTTTATCGTATAACTCTTTAGGAAGCATTTCCTTCAATTGGATTTTTGCTTGTCCAGGTCCTGCAAGAACAATTCTTTCATCTGTTCTTAGTGCAAGAGCTTCGATTACCTCTTTTAGAAAAGCATGAATGGCACCTCTTCTTAATCTATTGAAACGTGCTTGAGACTGCCCTCCCTTTTTATGTCTGTTCATGATGTCTGCAGATAATTTTTTTGTATCCTCAATTTTGCCCATTGACACAGAATATATTTTTGCACAGTTTGTATTTACAAGGAGAAGGGTAAAAGATTCCCACTCGTCTTCAATTCTTGCAAGTGGTCTAAGATATGGGGAAGAATCAACGACGAGTAGATTATCAACATTCACAGCAAGCGGGACAGATTTCAAGAAATTATTTTCTCTTGAAGCGAATACTGCAACATTTCTTCCAGTGTTTCTCTTAAGTGCTTCTTCGATATCGACAATTGTATCTGTAAAATTCCTGAGTGTATCTCCTTTCAAAATAGACTTGCATGCCTTTATTCGCCGATCTATAATTTTTCTATCAGTGCCTTTGTTTAGGTAAAGACTAACATATGTGTCATTGCTGTCTTGGTCATATATTTCTGATAGCTCTCTAATATTATCGTTAAGTTTTTCTGTCATTGTTGCTCAAATAGGAGAATAGATAATACTTAAAATCATTTTATGAAAAAATTTACTTTTAACAAACCCCGAGCAACAAATAAATAGCATCGGGCTTTTGTATAAAAAAATGGGAAGAACAAAACAAAACTGCCTAATCGACAAAGGTATACTTAGCGCATCAGAAATTGGGCAGTATCATTACTGTTCGATGGCTTGGTATCTTCAAAGGCTGGGGTATAAACCAGATTCTCCTTGGCTAACTGTTGGATCAAAGAAGCATGAAAAATATGGCCAGATGCTTGATAATGTAAAATCAACAGATAGAAATTCAAAAAATCTTGCAATTGCAGGGTATGTCTTGTTTATTGTAGCGTGTTTTGTTTTACTTTTTGGGGTGATTTTATAGAGTATTTACAGATTATTGGACTTCTTTTATTATTCTTCTCATTTGCTCTTATTTTAGTATCAAGACATCTAAAAGGAAAGGCAAAAACCCTAAAGCTAAAATATAAAATTCAAGAAGGTAAAATTGCCTATTCAGATTTGAATTCTCCTGCAAAACCTTTGTTTTCAAAAAGATACAGAATTGCGGGAAAACCGGATTATATTGTGCAGAAGGGCAAACATTTTATTCCTGTCGAAATAAAAACAGGAAATCATTACGAACTACAAGATAATCATATATTTCAGCTTGCATCATACTGTCAGATACTTGAAGAAAATTATGGAGAATTTGTGCCATTTGGCATTCTTGTTTATA
>CAYLKT010000073.1:0-5826 GCA_964384305.1 uncultured Thermoplasmatales archaeon
CAAACCAGAAGTTTTTAGCAAAATGAAAGATTTTAAATAATTGATGTATAATGTGGCAATGGGGAGAGGCAAATTATGCTATACGATAAGAGCAGAAATTTAAATGAGAAACATTTTGGAAAGTTGGAACTAGTGGACAAAGAGATTTTTTTTATCTCCTTCAATACAAGAGATAATTAGATAATACCAAAGAGCAATTCCTGTATAATTCCAAATACATTCAAAAAATCAAGTCCAATTAATACCGCAAAGAACGCAATTATTATTAAGAGGATTTTTAGTGCAAATTTAATTACTTTCCAAGCTACAACGACAGTTAATATTATTCCTAAAAAAATGCCCCATAAAGGTACAGTAAAACCAAATATATACATCCAAGATCTCCATATTGAAATCGCGTACAGTAGTTATAATGCTTTTGAATACTTTAAATAAACTCTAACAAAATTTAATAAAGCCCAAAACTCCATTCCGGTTCTTGTGTACATCAAAGAAGATTTTATCAAACCAAATTGTGTCGAAAGAAGAGAGTACCAACATAATATCGCAAAATCTGCAGAAGATTCAAACACTCTCGTTGTTCTGCCCACAGGCTTGGGTAAAACAATAATTGCTCTGACCTTGATTGCAAAGAAGTTAAAAGAAAAACACAATAAGATTTTATTTTTAGCTCCGACAAAGCCACTTGTCACTCAACATGCACAAGTTCTAAGAGAATTTTTAACAATAAATGAAAAGTTAATTGCTATATTTACTGGGGAAATTTCTCCATCCAAAAGAAAAGAGATCTGGGAAAATAGTAGAATTGTCGTATCAACGCCACAGGTTATAGAAAATGACCTGCTATCAAAGCGACTAAGTCTAGAAGACGCATCACTTATAATTTTTGACGAATCACATCACGCAGTGGGAGAATATGCTTATGTCTTTATCTCTGAAATGTATCAAAAGCAAAGAAATGAAAGGCATGTCCTTGGAATTACTGCATCACCTGGTAACAATGCTGAAAAAATAATTGATGTTTGTAGAAATCTGGATATTAAAAATATTGAAATTAGAACAAAATATGACCCAGATGTAAGACCTTATGTCCATGATTTAAAAATGGAATGGAGGGAAATGTTACTACCCAAAGAATTTTCATATACCATACAAATTCTAAAAAAAGCGTTATCCGAGCGTCTAAAGATTTTAAAAAATGTAGGTGCAGTAGAGTCGTATTCTACATCACAAATCAACAAAACAAAGTTACTCGACGCTCAAAAAAAGATTCAGGCACAGATAAGATCTACACCAAGACCTTCTAAAATGCTGTTTAAGGCTGCATCAATACAAAGCGAAGCAATGAAAATTCACTATGCTTTGGAGCTTTTGCAAACACAGGGAGTAAATGCCTTAAAAAATTATTTTCAAAAAATGGGAAAGAAAACAATATCAAGGAACAGCAGCAAATCATCAAGATCCATTATGGCCGACTCTGGCATTATGGAGGCAGTAGCCTACGTTAAGTCATTAAACATCGAGCATCCAAAACTGGATGAAGTAGTAAAAATTGTAAGGCAACAACTTAGAGAAAAACCAAATTCGAGAATCATCATTTTTACCAACTATAGAATTACCTCTTCGCATGTATGTGAAGTTTTAAAAAATGTAGAACATGCAAATCCCGTAAGGTTCATTGGACAGGCTACAAAGGACGAAGATAAAGGACTTTCACAAAAAGAACAGGCAAAGATTATAGAAAAATTCAAAGAAGGAGGATATAACGTACTAATTGCGACCTCTGTTGCCGAAGAAGGTCTTGATATTCCTTCAACTGATCTCGTAGTGTTTTACGAACCAATCCCATCAGAAATTAGAGCTATTCAAAGAAGGGGCAGAACCGGAAGGAAAATGCCGGGAAGAGTAATAATTCTAATAACAAAAGGAACTTCAGATGAGGGATACTATTGGGGTGCAAAAAGAAAAGAGAAAAGAATGAGAATTGAACTCGATTTTCTACGCGCAAAATTTTCAAAAAAATTTGAAGATGCCGGATCTTTATATGATGAAAAAATAAAAGAAAAAGCAAGCCAGAAAAAATTAAAGGATTTTGAAAACTCAAAAAACGATGTGAAGATAATCGTTGATCATAGAGAATACAGATCTAATGTAGTAAAAAATCTTGCAATAAAAGGAATTCTAGTTGAATCGTCCCAACTTGATGTTGGAGATTATGTACTCTCATCTAGAATTGGTATCGAGAGGAAGAGTGTCGATGACTTTTTAGAATCGCTAATCTCGGGGAAATTGTTCAGGCAACTCACCCAGTTAAGGAATGCTTATTCAAGACCTATACTTATTATCGAAGGGGAAGGCCTACTGACTAAAAGAAATATCAATCATAAGGCAATTTTTGGGAGTCTTGCATCAATTACAGTTGATTTTGGCATACCTATACTAACAACAAAAGATGAACTCGAAACAGCCGATCTTCTAAGTGTTATTGCAGCAAGAGAGCAAAGAATGGATAAAAAGACAGTTGCAATAAGGGGCGAAAAAAGAATACTTTCAAAGAGAGAAAGACAACAGTTTATCATTGAAGGCCTCCCAAACATCTCTTCAGTTATTGCAAAAAGACTTCTTGATCATTTTGGGTCGATAAGGGCCATTACAAATGCTTCTGAAAAAGACCTCAGAGAAGTAGATGGCATAGGAAAAAACATCGCAAATGAAATTATAGAAATATTGAATGCTCAATACTTGGAAGAATAGTCCATCCCAAATATTTTTATTTAACATCGTGTTACAGGACAGAAAGAAAGATGGTGATAGCTATGGTAACTGACGACAAAATTGCACAAGTATACGATGGATTAAATATGCTTCATGAAGATAATTCTATACCAAGAAACATAAGAAGAGGTGCTGAAGAAGTTAAAACTCTTTTATTGAACGAAGTGGATCCATTAGATGTACGTGTTGCATCGGCAACCTCGAGATTAGATGAACTTGCAAACGATCCAAATATACCATTACATGGAAGAACACTTATTTGGAATATAATGAGCAGATTGGAAGAAATTGCATAAATTTATTTTATGAATTAATCGAAAAGTTTATTATAGGGAAGTATGAAACATAATAGCTTAATTTATCGGGAGATAGATAATTTATGATTAGAATTGGACAAGCAGGAATACCATTATCCTGCAAAGGCCGTACAAATAAAGATGGGCTTGCTTATACAAAAAATATTCTTGACTTAAATGCCATGGAAATTCAGTTTGTGAGGGGACTTTATGTAATGCCAGATGAAGAAGCTGAATTTATGAAGGAATACTCCGAAGAAAATGACATTGAACTCCATGTTCATGCTCCGTACTACATAAATTTGGCAGGTGATGAAGAAGCTGAACTAAGCATCGAGAAGGTAGTTTCTTCTGCAAGACTTGCCGGTAAAATGGGTGCAAAAACTGTTGTAGTTCACCCTGGATATTATGGTGAGAAAAACGAGAAAAAAACAATGAAAAGGATAATAAAAAACACAAAAAAAATCTATAGCACTCTAAAGAAGGAAAAAATAAAGGTCGAAATTGGCCTTGAAACAATGGGAAAGCAGAAGGTATTTGGAAGCCTTGACGAGATAATTGAGGTCTGTATTAGCGTCAAAGGTTCAATCCCAGTAATCGATCTTGGACATATCCACGCAAGAGGGAATGGATGCTTAAAGGAAAGAAAAGACTTTGAAGAAATCTTTGAAAAATTAAAAGCACTAAAACTAAAACATTATCTAATACATGTAACAGGGGTACTCTATGAAAATGGGAGTGAACTTTATCACCTACCAATTAAAAAAGGTGATATGCCGCTTATGCCATTGATTGATATAATTCTCGATAACAACTACAACGTTACATTTATTTCTGAATCGCCTCTGATGGAGCATGATGCAATGTATATCAAATTGCAGGTTGAAAAAGCAATAATGAAAAGAACAGGGAAAGAAGAGGCCAACTACAAGGACCTCTCGGAAATATTATGAGCGGAGAAACAACTTTTAGAAAATCAACAGAATATGCTCAAAAAAAAATAAAGGAAATCTTGGAAAGAGTTTCTGAAGACGATATAACAAAAACAAAACAGTTTTTTTTTACCTCTAACAGAATATTTTTGTATGGTGCTGGAAGATCTGGGCTAGTCGCAAAAGCGTTTGCAATACGATTAGTTCATCTGGGTTTTCAGGCGTTTGTCATAGGTGAAACCATTACTGCACCCGTGCAAAAAGGAGATCTTGTGATTATCGTTTCAGGTTCTGGAGAAACAATTCCTGCAGTAATGACTGCGCAAATTGCCGAAAACATTGGAGCGAAAGTTGTGTCAATTACTGGAAAAAAGAAATCTGGAATTGCAAAACATGCCGATGTGACCTTGTTTATTTCTGCAAGTTGTAATGACGTTGAAAGGAAAAAATATGCGCCACTTGGAACGCTTTTTGAAGCAAGTGTTTGGATCCTATTTGATGGAATTATTGCCGATTTGCTAGAAAGTAAAGACGAAACAGAAGAGAACATGCGAAGCCGTCACGCCACACTTGAACAATAAAAGATCAGTATTGCGAATACTTTTTTTTCATTGCTACAAGAGTCAAGCAACATCCAACTCCAAATGCATTAGCAGCCATTATAGCCAAAGCACCCATAAGATATCCATAAATAAACCAGAGAGTCATGCCAATAGTTAATACAATAGGCATAAAATACGAGATGTCATCAAGTTTTTTAGTTCTATAACCTTGGATAAGTTGAGGTATGAATCCCGCAGAGGTAACCAACCCTGCTATAAGTCCAAATATTTCAAGTGAAATAACATTCATACAAATGCATTCATCAAACAAATGGTATTAAAATTTTCTAAAATGCACAAATAAGTTTTTGTATGGAATTGGTTATGCATATTCTGTCTTTTGGGCCCGTAGGGTAGCTTGGCATCCTTGTACCTTGGGGTGGTATAGACTTGAGTTCAAATCTCAGCGGGCCCACTGTCATTTCTCTGAAAAAAATTGTTAGATCGGCTATTTTTGCAGTAATTGAATTATTAATGATTTTTACTTCATTTGTCTTTAAGGTGATCTATAAATGAGCATAGCTACAGATAATAGATGGAGAACGCAAAAAGCCCAATTACATATAAAAATAAAAAAAAGAGATTTTATAAAAAAAGAAAAAACGTGTAATGTTTTTCTAACCTTTTTATTAAAATCTTTTTGGTTTATGTTTCTGATAACATTCCCTACAATAAACAGGCCTGCTACCATCTGGTTTAAAAGGAACCTCAGTTTCTTTTCCACAATCTGCACAAGTAACCTTATGCATTTCTCGCGGTGGTCCTCTATTTTCTCGATACATTTTCAATTTCCTTCTTATGAACCCATACTTATTCAATGAGTTCTTGCTCCAGGGCATTGCATACTTAGTATATAACAATAACGTATTATTGCGAAACTAGTTCAATGAGCCAAGAATAAAGTTTGGTTTCAAATATTACGCAGAATTTATTTGTCACCAAAAAGCATATAACTTCAATTTGACATACGTCCATTTGGTGATGCACATGCAAAAAACATTATTTGATTTTATTGACGATGAGGAGTTAGAAAACATTCAAAAGACTTGGAACTAATAATTGTACTCTTTGCTCTATTTACTTAGGGGGTCATATTAGGTTTTATTCTATCTGTGGTAGCTATGTTTCCAATTTAAAATTGCAAAATAAAAGATAGAATCTGAAAATCTGAGTACCCTTATAGCTTTGGTGTTTTATTTGTCCATAGTCTCCATAGAGCAA
>CAYLKT010000074.1:0-1327 GCA_964384305.1 uncultured Thermoplasmatales archaeon
GCAGCCCCGCCCAAGAGTATTGATGAGCCAACGCAAAGAAATGCCGTTACAATGCCGACCACAAGCATTTGCAGTCCATATTTTATCATGCTTTCATTGCTAATTTTAGCCAGATATATTCCAAGAATTAACAATGTTGCAAGAGTGAGTCCAACACAGGAAAAAAATGCAATTTTAAAAGTAATTATTCCAAAATTTACAAAGAAGAATGGAGATACGACAAGCATTGCCGCTAGGGCCGGTGATGCTCCGTCGACCAATGCTGCAAAAATTGTTGCAAATCTGTGGGATTTGTCGTGAATGCCATCCTTCAGATCTGTTAGCATTGCCCGTTCAAGATCCTTTAGTTTTTTTGTTCTTTCTGCTTTTTCAGTCATATATGCTCCACTTATTCCCGATGCACCCATTGCAATTGATCCTGCAATTGCAGCAGAAATTATGGGCATTGGTTTGGGAATTCCAGCAACGTATGCTCCTATGACAACACCAAGCACGGTAAGGGCTCCATCAAAAGCATTCATGACAAAATATCTACGTGTTATATCGCCAGCACTAGAAATTTCGTAGTACTTTTTCTACCGCTTGATAGTTCCTTTCAAACCTGTTTCCACTCCACTTATATTTCAGGAAACAATATGCTTTAGAGATTAAAAGTTTTTTGAATGGGTCAATTTCCGCCCCAATTTTGTCGTCTTGAATCCGATAAAAAGTTTTGTCGTTTTTTAGCCGACAAAATAGAAAAGTATTTAAACGTCGAAAACAACATAATTATTGAAAAGATTAAATAAAAATGGTGTAAATTTAATGCAAAAAGGATTAAAAGCTGGAGATAAAAACATCGAAAAAACAATTCGAGATATTCTAAAGTCTAGATCTCGCTCTAGTGTTTATTTGTATCTTTTAAAGAAGGAAGGAGCAAAAACCGAGCAAGTCATAAAAGGGACATGCCTTCATCCAAGTACCGTTAGAGAAACACTTTCTAAAATGCACGATCAAAAACTTATTTACAGAAAAAAAATTAAAAATGACTCAATAGGCAAAAACCCATATCTTTACTATGCAATACCTCCGGTAAAACTTCTAAGAAAATATGTCGTGGAAATGGAAAATCGATTAAATAAACTTGCAAGTTTGGCCATGCCGCGAGAACAAAGACGAAACTTTAGGCCGATAAGAATCGAGATTTGTGAGGGGGCTGATAAAATATGAATTTAAGGCCCTTTGCAAATTTGCTTGTAAAAAGACCTAAAACAATCATCATTCTGTTTACTATACTTACAGCAATTATAGGAAGTCAGGCAGCTAATGTGTACATGGTATCGGATCT
>CAYLKT010000074.1:1427-5798 GCA_964384305.1 uncultured Thermoplasmatales archaeon
GACGATGTAAATCTTATTTATAGATACATGGCAAGAGATATAGTTAGAGGGATGAATGGAGTACTATATACAAATACATATAAAGTTGCAGTAATCATAATTCAGCTCTCTGAAGACGCCAATTATGATAAAGTTCTGGAAAATGTTACATATGCGATAAATCACAAGGGAACAACTTATTCAGATATGACTGTAACTGGCACCCTTCCTATGCAGGAAGAGATAAGAGAAACAAGCATGGGGCAGCTCAAACTAATTTTCCCATTTGCAATACTCTTTGTAGCGATTGTATTGTTAATATTTCACAGAAACATTAAAGCAGTTCTCATAGCTTTGGTTCCAACTGCTTATGCCATAACACTTACATTTGGCGTTTTAGGTACAGTCGAACCAAAACTTACAATCATTTCGGCTGCCGTTGTTGCACTTTTGTTGGGTCTTGGAGTAGATTATTCAATTCACTTAATGAACAGATATGCTGAAGAGCACAACACGAAAGACAAAATTGAAAGAATGGAAAAGATACTCTCTTCAACAGGCAAAGCGGTTTTACTGTCGACTATTACAACGGTAATTGGTTTCGGCTCTTTGATGATATCAAGTATGCACCCAATGGTGGTGTTTGGCTTTGCATGTGCGATTGGTATTTTATTTTGTTTTGTGTCTGCAATGGTGCTTGTGCCATGTCTGTGCTTGATACTTAAATTTGAAAAAATGGGAAGACTTCCAAATTGGAAAAAGTTTGCAACATTTTCCACAAAAAATAAAAAAAGAATTCTTGTAATTGCAATATTCTTTGCAATAATGTCCATTATCCTTCTGCCGCAAACAGAAACTGATGTAAACTACTTTGATATGGCGCCTGAAGGGATTTCCACAATAGAAAAGTTGCTAGAATATTCGGACAACTTTGGCGGAGGGATGAATTTTAACGCGTTATTGGTCGAAACAGATCAACAAGGTCTTACCGATCCTGAAGCAATAGATGCAATTTATGAAATGGAATTGAAGCTAAGAGATCTTGGAATAAACGCATATTCTGTTGTAGATGAGGTAAAGAAAATCAAAGACATTATTGGTAGAAATGATCTAGTCGAGATATTATCTGGCTATATTGGTGTAGATCAAGTTATATATGATAGAATCGCAAAGGAAGGATTAATAAATCATGATTTCTCAAAGACTGTTGTCTTTATCTCTATACCTGTTGGGATGAGTATAGCAGAGTTAGAAGTTATCGTCAATGAGATAAATTCTATCGCTTTCAATACAGTTCTCCCCCATAATGGTAAAGTTTCTCAACTAACAGGTCAAGATGCAATAAATGTTGCAATTAACAACAAACTAGTAGATGAACAAACCAGATCAATGATTATAGCAATTTTGCTGGTACTTGCCGCCCTCATTATAATATTCAACTCGTCTATTTATGGATTTTTAACAATGATCCCAGTTGGTTTTGTTCTCATTTGGGAAATAGGATTCCTGGTTGCGTTTGATATCCCTCTAAATGTTATAACAATTTCAATTGCTTCAATTATGATAGGCATTGGAATAGATTACAGCATCCATATTACTCATAGAGTGAGGGAAGAAATGGCAAAAGGATTACCGAAATCAGAGGCCACAAGAGAAGCAATCGAAAAAACAGGGCTTTCACTCATAGAGGCAGCATTAACAACAATTGCCGGCATATCATCGATCTTTTTGATAAACATCCTTGCGCTACAACAGTTTGGTCTTGTTCTAGTTGCAATGACTGCATTTTCTTGTATCGGAGCCGCCCTGATACTTCCGGCATTTTATGATTTTAAATTTGTAAAATAATTAGTCGACTTTCATATTAAGCAAAGATTTTACAAAAGGTATTTCAAATCTTATAAAAGGGATGCTAAAAATAAGGTTACTAAACAATATTATGAGTCCAACGATCATCTCTCCCAAATATGACGGATCCCCCGTAATAAATCCTCTGTTAAACCAGTTATAGATAAATAATAAAGCTACAAAATTCGGTAAAAAAATAATGATTGGTGCAAATATAAGCTCCGACCTCAAGCGTTTTTCGCTTTCCTTATCTTTCAAATATTTCATATTATTTTCCATAGACTATCACCAAGGGTGTATGATCTCACCTGGAAGGGCAAAACCAAAATATGGTGCGCAAATCCATAGTATCAGAACTAAAATTGCTGGCACCATTTGTATCATAAAATCATCGTCAAGCAACCAGAATTTTTTCGCCTCTCCTACAATTGCACCTAGACCACCAACAATCGAAACAATAAGCATCAAAGTCACATCTGCTTTGTACCATATTAGAACAAATAGTAGCGTGCTAACGAGAAAGCCAAGATAATAAGCCCGTTTTTTACCAAATTTAAATCTGGCTTCTCCAATTATTGGATCAACAATGCACCCACATAGTATACACGGAATTGCAATCTGTTGCGGGAAAAAAAGAAGCAAAATAGCAACTGCAAAACCAAAATAAAGATAACTTCCAAATCTATTTTTTTCATATTCTTTAAGACAGAAGAAATGGCCACTGCTGATTTTTCCTTTTACTCGTAGGATTTCAAGCATTGTAAAGAAAATTATAGCAAGTATTGGTAACCAAAATTTGAGTATATTCATCCAGTAACTTTCTGGGAGCATATAGTATATCAAAAATGATGCACCAAACGTATGAAAGACACGCCTGTACCAATGCGCATCAAATTCGACAGAATCTATTTTATTTTTCGTTCTTTCCAATCGTTTTTTTATTTCATTCATTTTCTTGTCGTGTTAACAACTTACTGTGTTCAATGGTCATTATTCCTTGTTTTCCTCCCACAATTACTTCGTTTACCAGGCCAATAAATAATCCATTTTCAACAACTCCCGGAATGTTGTTTATGTCAATTTCAAATTGTTCTGGTTCTTCAATTCTTTCGAACTCACAGTCTAGGATATAATTTTGATTATCGGTTACATATGGTTCCCCCATAATTTTTCTTAATTTTACACTGCAGCCAATCTCTCTGCGAGTCCCTTTTTCGTGAGCCCAATCAAACCCTTCCAATGCCCTTTTTGTAGAAGTCCAACCAAACTTAGTAACCTCGACAGGTAACGGAAAATCAATCCCAAGACATTTAACAATTTTCGAGTCATCGATGACAATGATTACTTTTTTGGAATTAAAAGCAATGATCTTCTCTCTAGTAAGTGCTCCTCCACCACCCTTTATCAAATTAAGGTCAGAGTCCACCTCATCTGCACCGTCTATTGTTAAATCAATTTCGGGATTTTCTTCTAGTGTTGTAAGTGGGATATTTTCCTCTTTTGCCAATCGTTTAGTGCGGACGGAAGTTGGTATGCCTTTTATGTTGAGTCCATTTTTTACAAGTTCTCCTAGTTTTTTAATAGTATATTCTACAGTAGAACCTGTACCTAGTCCTAATATCATCCCGTCTTCGATATATTTAACTGCTGTTTCTCCTGCTAGTTTTTTAAGTTCATCTCGTTCCAAAACTTCACCAAAGGGTGTAATGGGGAATTAGTACAAAAATTTATACTTAATATTTTGATTACAGGCTTGAGTAAGTATGTTATCTAAATGTGATGAGCACGGATATTTCCGTGGTGAAACCTGCCCTGTTTGCAATAATGAGGGAAAATTCTTGATGAATGACCGTGAGCTTAATGCTCTCAGTCGCATTATGGCCGGTGCTTTGCGCCATTTCCCTGAGAAGCTTGGCCTAATGATGGATGGACATGGGTGGGTAGATATTTCTGAATTGATTGATGCAATAGGTGTAGGGAGATCGGGCTTTAATTGGCTTCGTGTTCACCACGTAGAAGCACTTGCCAGTACTGATCCTCGCGGTCGTTATCAAATTGATGGCGGTATGATACGTGCAACATATGGACATTCAATTGATATAAATCTTGATGATCTTCCAGTTGCTGATCTTGATGAATATTTTTATCCTGTGACGGAAGAAGAAGCAGATATCATTATAGAGGGTGGTCTGCATCCAACGGACCGTAAAAAAGTACATCTAAGTGGTAGCATTGAAAAAGCAATAGAAGCTGGAAAAGTTAGAACAGATGAGCCTCTTATTTTGAAAATAGATGGTAAACTGGCAAAAAAAGATGATATGAAAATTTATCACGCTGGTAAAGATGTATATGTAACTGATGGTGTTGATGCAAAATATATTTCAAAAGTCGATGAAAAGAAAATTAAGAAACTTGTAGAAAAAGATTAATAACAAATATTGGTTCCAGCGCATCTATTTATCTTGTTATGGGCTTGTAGCTCAGCTAGGTAGAGCAATCGGCTCTTAACCGATTGGCCTGGGGTTCGAATCCCCACAAGCCCGC
>CAYLKT010000075.1:0-5655 GCA_964384305.1 uncultured Thermoplasmatales archaeon
AGGCAATAAATAAGACTTTCTATATACTATTGCCCCACAATATATAGAAATATGACACTCGGAAAAATAATCTTCAAATTTATCTAGAGTAGCATCCCAAAACTTGTAAAATTCATAAATGTCTTTAACCCAAAAAACTAAAACTAAATCAATCGGACTTTTTGCAGAAGCAACAACCCATGAATACGGATAATCAACAAAATATTGAATGATCTTCTCCTTAATGTCTGAGGTTACATATTGAAAATCAACATAAACTCTGAAAACGTTATAACCAAGCCTAAACGTATCAATGTTCGCCCAATAATTCTTTATTACTCCCTCATTCTCCATTTTATTTATTCTATAAGCAACAACATCTCGTCCAAGGCCGACTTTTTTACCTATTTGATTATTTGATTGTCTGCAATCTAAATCTAACTCATATAGTATTTTCCGGTCTTTCAGATCAATTTTTGCCATGTTTTCTACAAAACTAGAGTTATATCTTCATATTTTAGTATTTTGTAGGCAACAAAACTACGAATCCGAAATACAGCTTCGATGTAGATAATTTTTTAAAGAAAAAAACCATTGAGAGATAACAAGAGATAGGATGCGCGAAAATAAAAAAAATGTTTTATTACTATCTATGCCTTTTGCAGGAGCCGATATCCCTTCGATACAGTTAGGTCTTCTAGAGGCATATCTAACAGAGAGAGATATAAATATAAAAACCAAGCATCTTTATCTTAAAGCTGCAGATTTTTATGGTATTGATAATTACAATTTTTTAATTTATCCACCAAATGACTCATATAATGCTCAAATGATTTTTTCAAAATATGTTTTTCCAGAACATTTTAAAGAAAATATAGAAAAATTTAGAGATTATTTTAATAAAATTAAACTTACAAATACTGAGAATAAATTAAATCTAAGTTGGGAGGAATATATAAATTGTACCGATAATTTCTATGATTGGATTATTTTAAATGTTGATTGGCATCAATATGATATCATTGGTTTTACATTGAATTATGGACAGTTTTTACCTTCTCTTTCTATTGCCAAGAAGATTAAAGAGATAGATAGTAGTAAGATAATTGTTTTAGGTGGTAGCCGAACCGTCGATGAATTAGGAAAGAAAGTATTAGATGCTTTTCCATATATTGATTTTATTGTATCAGGAGATGGAGAGGAAGCTTTATATCGTCTTGCTTATGATCTTCAAAATTATGAGTTAATACCGAATTTGATTTACAGAAAAGAAAATGAAATAATTTTAAATGAGTCTAGAGAGTTAATTGATCTTAATAACTTACCAATCTCCTCTTATGACTCTTTTTATGAAGAACTAAATTCAACATCACCTGATTTGAAACAATTTTTTAGTAATAATGGTAAATTACCTGTTGAAATATCAAGGGGTTGCTGGTGGAATAAATGCACTTTTTGTAATCTAAACATCCAATATAAAAAATATCGAGAAAAAAATGTTGATAAGATAATAAATGAAGTGGAATATTTATCAAGTAAATACAAGGTGCTAAAATTTCAAATAATGAGTAATAATCTTCTTGCTAAAGATTGCAAGATTTTATGTGAAAAAATTAAAAATCTTGGAAAAAATCTTTCATTTTTTGTTGAAGTTAGAGCAGATCAACTAAAAAGTGATGATTATACTTTATTAAAAGACGCTGGTTTTAATACAATACAAACTGGCATAGAGTCCTTCAGTAGTAATTATTTACGTAAAATAAACAAGGGTACGCGAGTTATTGATAATATAGCTACATTGAAATTTTGTAGAGAAAACAATATAAAAAATTATTATAATTTGATAATAAATTATCCAAACGAAGAGGAAATTGATTTTGAAGAAACTAAAAGAACAATTCAGTTATTTAAACAATATATAGATCCTCCACAGATTTGTAATTTAAGGGTAGTATATGGAAGCCCTATTCAATGCAATCCTCATGATTTTAACATCGAACATTTTGAATATGCTTCTATTGATAAGTTAATGTTCCCTAAAGAGTTTTTAGATAAAGGTTTTAATTTTGTCTATGAGTTTAAGCAAAAAGAAAATACACCTGAATTAAATTGGGTTCAATTAATTGAAGAATGGAAAGAGGAACGTAAAACAAGAAGAATTAAAAATGCTATAACTCAAACAGATGATGATGAATATATTTTCTATTTTGTAGATGGAAGAGATTTTCTAAGAATTTATGACAATAGGATTTCTGGAGTTCCTTGTATCTATAATCTCAATGATATTGAAAGAAAAATATTTCTTTCTTGCATTGACATCATCAATTTTGATACACTGAAAAAAAAATTTCCAGATATATCTGAAAAAAAAATTTATGATATTTTAACATCATTTGAGGAAAGTGATATTATTTATAGAAAGGATGAAAGCTATATAAATCTGCCATTAAGATATGGTCTTGTTGATTCTTCTTTTTCTGTGAAAGATTCAAGATCTTTAGAAATGATTACGAATATTTCTTGATAGCTAATTTATTTCTATTGTTTCAATTGCATCTTGTGGATTCTTTAGTTTATAAACTCTTTTTCTCGAATCATCTGGATGTAGTTTTATTGTAAGCCAGGAACAACAAAAAATATTGGGCGTAAAACGGATTACAACGCTTGACAGGTTAGTTTTTTATTTTATCGACGGCAGTAATTTTATAAAAATATATGATAAAAGACATAGCGATAGCGCAATGATATACATGCTAAATAATAATGAAAGAGAATTGTTTTTAGCATGCACAGATGTTATATCAGAATCAGAGCTAAAAGATGAGTTTAGACATATAGATTCGTCTGAGCTTGAGACAATACTAAACAGTTTTGTTGAAGCAGAAATCCTTTATAAAGAAGATGAATGGTATTTGACCCTTCCTATCAGCCGTCAGAAATTTTATAATAATGAGTTGATTCAAAGAACCGACAGAGAGTTAAAAGTCTCAAATTGAATAATTACTAATTAACTGTTAAAAAAACTGGTTTTTCTTAATTTTTCCTACAAATCTAGACAAAAAATGCGGTTTTTGGAATTTTGTAGGAATTTCTTGGAACGGGGCTTTATGTCATTACAATGAATTACTAGTTTAGAAGAGGCGAATAAAGAAATGAAAAAAATGAAACACTTAGGAATGGATGCGAATAACTACATATCTACTTGCACAACTAGGTGCGAAAAAGGTATTTATGGCTTCAACAGAATGAAGCAAGACAATGGGGGTCGATAGAGTGATAAGAGAGTTTGATTCGGAACTTCAACCTGAGAGTATAGTTGACTCATTACAAAGACCCATACCAACCCAATTAAAAACAGATTTGATAAATACAGATTTCCCAATTAAATTTGCAAGTAATTATCTCAGCATTGCAAAAACATACATGTCAGATGTAGTTGTCGACCCTAAAAACTTTGCAGATATCCAGTCTGTTGCACAGTATTTCCCCAGTAATCTAACAAGTTTTCTTGGTTTTGAATGTCGCTTAGGTGCTACAGATAGAAGAACGGATTTGGCTTTTGCGATTTCAGGTATTGGAAAAGATCGACAGGCACTCGTAGATGTTATGAGAAACGGATCTTTGCCCGAACAATTTATTCAGCAACAAGAATGGAAGCAATTAGAGGGTTTTACTAAATCTTGGGCTGATGCATCTTCTGCCTTACATGATAAAATCAAGTGCTTTTGGTTAGAATTTGATATGCCTGAATCCTTACCAGCAATACCAATTCCTTGTGTTTTCTTTGGACTAGCAAAACTACCAAAAGGTGTCTCAAACAGCAATGGCTCGCAATATGAGTGGATTGCCCGTGATGCTTTACCATTGTTACAAGGTAGACAATTACCCGAAAACCTTGAAAATAATTTAATGGAATGTTTGGAGAAAATGCCAAAGAATGCATCATTATTCCAAGTAGGAACAATGCTTTCCCGTTCAACAAATGCAATTCGTCTATGTGTCAACAAATTGAGCCCGATACAAATACTTCCGTATTTGAATTCAATTGGTTGGACAGACGAAACTGGTGAATTTACATCACTTATTGGCGAACTTGAGGACAAAGCTGATCGTTTTGTAATCGATTTTGATGTAACGGAAAATGGTATTGGGCCAAAAGTAGGAATAGAGTTGTCCTTTACGGGGAACCGGTTTCAAAACGAAACACGCTGGGATCAACTATTTGATTATTTAGTTGAAAAAGGAATGTGCATACCTAAAAAAAGAGATGCATTACTTGGTTACCAAGGCATGGGCAATGACGAAATATTCTCTGGAGGCATAATGAAACCAGTTACATCAGCAGTAACACATTTTGACAGTCAATCGCCTAGTACAACCGTTAGATACATCAACCATGTTAAAATTGTTTACCAGCAAGGTCAACCAATGGAAGCAAAAGCATACCCGGCTGTCAGACTTTTTGAATAAAAGCATGTTTTTGCCCATAATCATATTAAAGAAAAGTCGATTAATATCTGTTGCGTTAGGATGACGGAGATAAATAGAGTATGAAGTTTGCAACACTATCACATCTTATGAATGAAAAAAACATCGAGCACATACCTAAAGATTGGATCCATAAAAACTTGATTATCTCACCTGAGTTAAATGTTAATGGGACAAAAGGATACATCATTTCATTAAAACTTACAGCAAAACAGATAATGAGTATGCCTATTGAAAAAGTACGAGAGAGAATTCTTGACGGTGTGCTTTTTGCTCAAAATGAATTAAATGTTGGTATGATACAACTAGGAGCATTAACCACATCTGTCACAAGTGCTGGTAAATGGCTAGTTGATCAAAAAGAATATACGGGTTTTGTTACCCATGGTGACAGCTACACCGCGGCCGTAACATGTCAAGCAGCATTAAAAGCATTGAATTTATTCAAAAAAAATCCTTCTGATCAAATCCTTGCCATCATAGGAGCGTATGGAGTTATTGGAGAAGCAGTTTCAAAAATTCTTGTACCGCAATTTAAACATTCCATTCTTATTGGGCGAAGAGAAGAAAAACTGATCGAACTCGCAGAAAAAATAGAAGGTAGTTTTGAAACAACCATAGATCTAAAAACAAAGAATGCAGACATTATTATCACTGCAACCAGTCATCCTACAGCACTTTTAAACTCTGAGCATCTGAAAAGAAATGCCATTGTTGTTGATGTTTCTCAACCACCGAATCTATCATACAATGTATGTCAAAGTCGACCTGACATCTGTAGAATTGATGGAGGATACATTGATTTCCCCAAAACATGTGTCATTCCTATACCGGGATTACCGGTTGGAAAGAACTATGCATGTTTCGCAGAATTAGTAATGCAAACGATGGAAGATGAACGGGAACATCATGTTGGTTCTATCGATATCAACCATTTGAAAACAACGGAACAATGGGGGAGAAAATACGGATTTATTTTAAATGAACTGACAAATTTTGGAAAAAACGTAGATAAAAAATAAGGTGAGAATAAACATGACGTCTAGTAAACCAAATTCAGAGTACGATGCAATGATTGTAGGTGGAGGTCCAGCAGGAATCTCTACCTGGCTACATTTGCATAAATATGCCCCCGATATCGCTGAGAAAACACTTCTTATTGAAAAAGCAAAATATCCTCGTGATAAA
>CAYLKT010000076.1:0-5651 GCA_964384305.1 uncultured Thermoplasmatales archaeon
ATCTGCTTCAATTACAGGCGTCTTTTCTGCATTCAAAACAAGATCGATATTTTTTTCCTTTGCAAAGCCACTCATAAATTCGACTACCTCTCTTGCAGTTTCAGATAAATTTGTTTTTTGGAAAACAAACTTTAACCTTGCTGCCTCAATTCTGGAAATTTCAAGAAAATCAACGATAATTCGGTCAAGCCGATCTGCATTTCTTATAATTATGGTAAGACTCTGTTTTTGTTTTTTGTTAAGTTTTCCGAAGTAACCATTTTCTAGCATTTGAAGTTGTGCTTTCATCGGAGTCATCGGGCTTCTTAATTCATGAGAAGTAATGCTCAAAAATTCAGTTTTTGCACTATCCAACTCATTCCGCTCTATATCCACGCTGCCAAGTGATGCAGCGGTATTATTAAATGCAATACCCAATTTTTCAATTTCGTCGTTAGTATGAATACTAGTTCTAACATCAAAATTTCCTTTTTCTACTTCTTTTGCTATATTATATAGCTCTTTTATTGGCCTTGATATTGATTTTGAAACAAAAAATCCAATAATCCCTGCATCAATAGCAATAAGAGAAATTATCAAAGCTGCTGTAGTTTGAAGCAATGTTTTTTGTTCGAGAAAAAGAGATTCTTCGATTATGGAGTAAGAAATGGTATAAAAGTAGAGTATTCCAAGTGCAGGTGCTATTATTGCAACTACGACAAAAAAAAGTGTAAGTTTTCTACTAATGCTTGAAAAAAATATTCGCCTTAGCCTAGATTCTTTGCCATTGAAATCCATTATCTGATATCACTCACCCAAAATCAACTCAATTCTACCAATTAAATCTCCAACGTCAAACGGTTTTTGTATGAAATCAATTATATTGGCCTGAGCCGTAAGCCCATTCTTTCTAGCCTCGGAGATTCTCACGACACTCATAAACACAATTTTAACATCTTTGATTTGCTTGACAACTTCACTTACAGGTGTTCCTGGCATCATAATATCCAAGAGAATTAAATCGGGCATTTCTCTCCTGACCATTGCTAAACATTCATCAGCATTGGATGCCGAAACTACTTCGTACCCCCTGGACTCAAGTATTGCCTTTATGGTCTCTCTTATATCAGGTTCATCATCCACAACAAGAATTTTTTTCAAATCATTTGTCCCCCGAATTTTTAATTGCTTTATTGATTGTTTCGGCAAATTTCGAAGCATCAAATGGTTTTTGGATGAAACCATCAACATTTGTAAGGTCAACCTCTCTTTGCTCCTTTATGGAAACAAAAATTATCGGAATATTTTTTGCCAATCTCTCTCTAAATATCCTTAAAAGATCATACCCCGATAAGGTTGGCATCATAATGTCCATTATTATTAAATCAACCTTGTTGTTACCTAAATCTTCAAGTGCTTTGACACCGGCATCACAGGGCAAAACATTATAACCATTTATTTCAAGAATCCCTCGCATCGACTCTAAGTCATCCAATGCATCGTCCACAATTAGTACAGTCTTGTCTTTTTCATTGAAATTTTTAACCAGACGGTCTTTTGATTCGTCCATTCAGTACCCACCTCGCTTCTGGAAAGATAATAACTTATATATGGGAGTATACTTTTTGTCTATAAAACTTTTCTTAATTATTACTGTTGTAATAGCAGACAGAGTCTGCCATTTTTACATTTTGTGGTTCTACATTTTTTGACATTTTAACAGGTTAGCTTTAAATAGTGTCCATGACAAGAGTTAGCAAGAGGCAAAATAACGTAAAGAGGTGGACATGAAAGATGAAGGGGCCAAGGAAAGAAGTAATTGAGATATGCCTTTTTCTCCTTGTTGTAAATCTTCCTTTTCTTACAGTAGCCCAAACGGTAGGTTTGGATAATTTCTTAGATTCGTTTGAGAGGCCTGACTCTTATCTATATATAGACAGTGGAGACAAAACAAGCACAATAAACAAAATACTTCCAGATGCGGGAGTTGTGATTATTCAAAAATCATCCAATCCAGAATATAAAGTAAATGAAGGCGATTCAATAATTTATTACAATGATAATGGAGACATGGTTTGTAATACGGTATTCCACATAGGTTGTATGGGTACAATAAAAAAATATCGTACAGTTGATATTGACGACCAAGACAAAGAAAACGCAGTCTATGAAAATCAAATTATTGGAAAAATTGTAGGAGTTGCTAATTGTAATCCATGGATGGACTTATCCATAAAAATTTGGGACGCTTCAATACACGAATTCAACATCAATATAGTAATTTCAAAATAAGCCTATTCTCTTAAAGTAAAATTATCCACGTTTTCACTAGATCCACTTGCCGTGATAAGTTCTTTTAAAGCCTCATGATATCCCTCAGGCGTCGATTCAAGAAGTTTTTTTGTATATTCTTTTAAAAATTCTCCATATTCCAGTTCAACCTGAGAATATTTCCACTTTTTATCCTTTCCCTTGTGAAAACATAGTAAAAATGCATATGCTAGAGCCTTTCCTTTGGTGCTGTCTGGCCTTCTTTTAATTTCCTGAATTGTCTTTTTTTCGCCAAACGTCTTATATGTTCTTGCCATATGATCTGCAAAATTTGACAGAGGCGGTAGATCTTCATAACTTGGAAGCTTGGAGAGTATTTTCTGCCTTTTTTTATAATTTGAAACCAACTGCAAAATGTTAGCAGGGATGTCATCAAGCGAGAAAAATTTTTCAGAAAGTTTTTCATTCTGAACGATTGAGTCTATTGCAGCCACACCATATGTTCTCCAATAAATTTCAAGCACCTTATTTGGAGTCACATTTTTTAACACAATCGGCTCTTCAACTTTTTCAAGAATGAATTCTAGCCCCATTCTTTCAAACTCATTTGGTTCCAGGGCATCGATAAAACTTTCAACATCTGTTCCAAATGACTCATCATCGAGAACCAATATCTTTTCATTTGAGGCTCGTACTGATTCTTCTCTTTCCTCTTTGTTTTTCTTTATCAATTCAAAATCTGTTATATCACCAGACAAATACTCATCAATGAATAATGTTTTTTGTTCCGCCTCTTTTTCGAAAACCTTTCCAACAACATCTATTGAAAAATCACTTGCAATTTTGGACGATATTAAATATTTGGTTATCTTAAACATTGTATTTTTTGTTGATTTTGCACAGTTCTCACAAATGACAAATAACACATCAGCCGATTTCCAAAAAATCATCAGATAATACTGACTTGCCGATGATTTTTCTTTAATCTCTTTAGCACTTATGTGCCCACAGCTTGAAATTCCATCTTTAATTGAGAAACCAACCTTTTTTATAATGAAATCAACGAATTCTTTTGGAGGCTTTGCCTCAATTCCTGAAGAAAAAAAACCATTATCCCATGAATAAACGTGCAATTTCTTCTTCATTGATATCTCTTTTATCCCAAAGAGTCTTAGAACAGGATTATCAAAATGTTGAACTGCAATTAACTTTTCTTTACCTGCCTTCCCCCTTTGCGCATAAGTAACATCTCCAAAGGAAAACTTGGCAACTGCAAGATATGGAGCTTTTTTTGTATGTGCAAGCAATAATGTTCCTGCAAGAGCACCATCCAGAGTTTTTTTATTTGCAAATTTTTCTAACTTTTTTGCATCATCAAAAAATTTAGTGGTTTTATCAATAGTTTTTTTTATTTTACCAAAATATTTTTTAGAATACTTATCAGAGTACTCTGGAAAAATTAGATATGGGTTTTCTTTTAGTTTTTTTGCATTTTCTACCAAGTTTTTTTCCATTGACTTGGATGCGGTCCTTGCAAATGTCCTCATCCTCCGAACTTTTTTTGCCATGTGTAGCGATACTAAATTAAAAAGTTATTAAAGTATGTTGCCCCCCATATTTGTGCCAATATCTCCAGCATTCTTTAAAAAGGGCTGAATAGATGCAGACATATGGACACATATCAAACAATTATTTCACGACGCAGCATTAGACGTTTTCAGCAAAAACCAATTGACATTGAACTTCTGAAAAAGTTTGTAAACGCTGGAAGACTTGCCCCATCTGCTGCAAATCTCCAACCTGTTGAATATTTTGTTGTAGACGATAAAAAACTGTGTTCTAAGATTTTTGAAACCATTGGTTGGGCAGGGTATATTAAACCCAAATGGGCACCTAGTAAAGAAGAACGGCCTGTTGCTTATATCGTCATGTTTGGAAAAGAAAAACAAAACAAATGGTATTCAAGAGACGTTAGTTTAGCATCTGAAAATATTGTACTATCTGCAGAAGAAAAAGACATTGGTAGTTGCGTTCTTTACAATATTGACCGAGATAAAGTAAAAAAAATACTTGAAATCCCCAACAGATACATCGTTGACTCATTAATTGCATTGGGCTATAAAGCAGAGAAGTGTGTTGTTGAAAACTTAGAAGATTCGGTCGAATACTGGCGAGATGAAAAGCAGGTTTTACACGTTCCAAAAAGAAGGCTCAATGACATTATGCACATAAACAAGTTTTAAAGAGGCGGCAAATATTTTTTGACGGCGGTTTATCCAAAAAACTTTTGTAGATAATTGAGATATGCGAGTTCATGCCAAACAACATAATTTATGGTGTCGATATCACTAAGAAAGTGACTCCCATTATGGTTAGGGATGCAATAATCGACTGCTTTTATAAAGCACATGAGAAAGAATTAGAACAAATGAAAAAACTATTAGAATTTGAATCTGAAGAAAAATTCAGTGAATTTAAACAAGAGGGGATTGAGAGCACCATACGAACCAAATTTGATGAAGTTGGTGGAGATTTTGATAATCCAACGAAAGAAGTACTAATTCGAGTAGTCATGGGACTTAAAGACCTTGCTAAATTATTTAGAGATCAGAAGGTCATCGAAAAACATGCCGGCGAAATTATGCAGTTAATCAATAAACTAGATTAAGGCAAAAGACGCAGAAGGGAATTAAACTGAAATTAGTATTTATAAAAAAAGAGAAAGAGATGGTTTTATTTGTTCTTCAGATATGGAAGACCTGTTCTCTTATTAATGCCAACAACTTTATTGTCAGGTTTATCACAAGGTTCACCACTCTTAGGTTTGTTCCCTGCTTTACAGAAATAATAGATTGTTTGTTTTCTTCCACCTTTTAATTCTACCTCTCTTTTATGCAATACATATCCATTGTGTTCATATGCCATAGGTTATACCTCAAATAGGATGAACAAGGGACCTCTAATTAACGCTTTCCATAAAAACTGAGTTTTTTTATGGATTTTGAGAGATTCTATAGCTACCAATATAGTTTTATCGTTTCTAAGATATGATTAGCACGGGGCACATAATAAAAAGGCAGAACCTAGATACAGGCCCCACATAGTAAGCGTTTTGCTATAACTATTTACTCTTCTTTTTAATTTTTAAGGTTATTTCGATAGACGATACGTTAGAAGTTCTTCCTTCTTCATTGGTAAGACTCTCAGTACCAATCTGTATGTCTTTTAGTTCCGCGTCTTTGATAAATCTGTTTCTGGAAATCTCTGCAGTATCGACTGCTCTACTTATAGCTCTACCTCTTGCCTTTATAATAACCTCATCAGAATCACCGGTATTGAATTGTGTTACTACTGCAAGCACATAGCTCATCGGTGGTTTGTTTCCAACATATATCACGTTT
>CAYLKT010000077.1:0-2292 GCA_964384305.1 uncultured Thermoplasmatales archaeon
GCTGCTAAAAATCAAAAGGAATTTGATCATGTTAAACGTTTTTTCAGTGATCTTGAAATTCCTCATCTAATTATGTGGTGTAACGGTCCAAAAACAGTGAAATTACTAGAAGGATTAAAATCGGAAGGGATCAATCTTTTAAAATATCGTGGAAAGGGGCGTGATGTTTGGCTTGCTATGGGAATTGCAAGTATTAATTCATATGGTATTGCTCTACATGATGCAGATATACTTAGTTATAACGAAATGATTCCTACAAAGCTTTTATATCCAATTATTGAGCCTGAACTTGATTTTAAGTTCAGCAAGGGATATTATGCTCGTATAAACCTAGAGGAAAAAATTATTTATGGCCGTGTTTTCCGTTTGTTTTTACATCCCTTGCTTCGTGCTTTTGCAGATAATACTGGTCATGAAACACCTTTTGTAAGATTCCTGCGCTCTTTTCGTTATCCAATATCTGGAGAATTTGCATTAACAAGCGATCTTGCACGTGATGTAGATCTTCCAGGTAACTGGGGTCTTGAAGTAGGTATAATGTCTGAGATGTATCGTAATGTTTCTATGAAAAGTATTTGCCAAGTAGATCTGGGGTTTTATGATCACAAGCATCAAAGAGTCGGAAAGCCCGGTGAAAAAGGTCTTGTGAAAATGACAGGAGACATTCTAAAGACTCTTCTTCGCGTTTTAATTGAAGAAGACAACATCCAGGTATCAAAAGAAAGCTTGATTGCTTTACGTGTCTTATATATGCGCCATGCCCGTGATGCTATTCGTAAGTATTATGCTGATGCACATTTCAACAATTTCAGATATGATAGACATGCTGAAGAAAGTATGGTTGAGAAGTTTAGCCAGCAGATTATGAATGCAGGGACTAGTTACCTTCGAAAGCCTGTTGGCACTCGCATCCCTGACTGGCTTAGAGCCATTAGCGCACGTCGTAAAATTCGTGAGCAATTATTAGATGTTGTAGTTTCAGACAATAAATAGTAAAGGTAATTAGAAGGTAGTTTAATACGTGCTAAGTCTGTAAGGTGTGGATGGGATGAATCAAGATTGGAACAAGGGTCTTAGTTTAAAACCTGAAATTTTGGAGAAATGCAAAGAGACCGGGTCGATTGATATAATGGTCGGTGTACTCTGTAAAAATGTTGAAACAACGGTTTTAAATGTTTTAAATGTGGTAAATGAGGGGTTGTATCGCTATTTTCCAGAGCACTCGAAAGCAATAGTGATTAGCACTGCCCCATCATCTGATAAAACAGATGAAACAATTAATCTCTTTCAACCATATGACTCTGTTAAAAAAATTGTAACAAGCGACATTATCAGTGAAGGTAAAGGTGCAGGGGTTATGACAATTTTTGAAATAGCACATGAATGCAATGCTAAAATGGTTGTACTAATGGATGGAGACCTTCTAAGCATCAAACCTCGTTGGATTCCAATGATTGCAAACCCAATTGTTTATGGACGTGCTGATTTAACTGTTCCTTATTATATTCGCGACAAAAATGACGGAGTAATCACAAACAACTTAGTTTATCCCTTCACTCGTGCATTATATGGTATAGACATTCGTCAGCCAATTGCAGGAGAATATGCAATATCCAGAAATCTTTATGAGTTACTCTGCAATCATCCATTATTTCCACCAGATTTTGGTGTAGATATATTTATTTTAACTGTTGCTGCGGCAGAAGGAATGTATGTTAAAGAAGGATTGTTTTCCCTTAAGATTCATGGATCAACAGCACATTATCTCGAACCAGAAAAATTCCTCATTCCAATGTTTAGGAAGGTTACAGGAAGTATGTTTGAACTTGCTAAATACTATGAGGAATACTGGATATCACATCCCCATCGTTTTAAAACAAAGTTTTACAGAGAATGTTTCAGCCCAAAGCCAATTCCTGTAAAAGTAAACATTCTTGATATGAAAAAGAATTTCAAATCAGAGTTTGAAACATCAAAAAACATTATGAGACAATACTTACCAGATGGTATCGTGCTTGATCTTGAAAGAATAGTTGGAAATGGAAACAGCTTTGACCCAGAGCTTTGGGCAGAAATTGTTTATAACTATACTGCTGCTTGGAAGCACGCTCGAACAGATTCTGATAAATATCTGCTTCTCGATTCTTTAAAAACGCTATGGATCGGACGTTTCGTAAGTTATGCTACAGAAGTAAATGATATGGATATCAACGACGCGGAAATTGTTATTCAAAAACAAGCAGAGGTCTTTGAGGAAAAGTTTGATTACTTGCGTTCTATTTATGAAGATCC
>CAYLKT010000077.1:2392-4287 GCA_964384305.1 uncultured Thermoplasmatales archaeon
AATAGTCCCGCCCAGATTCGAACTGGGGTCCAAAGATCCAGGGTCTTCGATGATTGACCGCTACACTACGGGACTAGTCTAGGTATTTTTAGCTCTGCTTATTTAAAAAGATAGTTTGAGTTGGGAATGCCATCTCAATTCCTTCCTTTTCGAATGCTTCCTTTATTGCAAAATTGATTTCTTGTTGGTTGTCCATGTACTTTGCATAGTCCCCGATTTTCATGTAATAAACAATTTCAAAATTAAGACTGAAATCTCCAAATTCTTGGAAATGAACACGGTCTACAGTCGAAACCTCTTGATCCTCGATTATTTTTTCAACAATGCCCGGAATCTTCTTAAGTTTTGCAGTAGGCGTATCGTATGTAACTCCAAAATGAAATACAATCCTTCTTTTCTCGAGTTTTTTAAAATTCCTTACGCTTACACTTGTAAGTTCTCTATTAGACAAAACAAGTTCTTCCCCTTGTAACAACTTAACTCGTGTGGATTTCATGCCAATTTTTGTAACAGTTCCAGCATTACCACCAACAATAATAAAATCTCCAATTTCAAAGGGTTTATCAAAATAAATCGAAAATGCACTAAAAACATCGCCAAGGACATTTTGTAATGCAAATGCTATTGCAATCCCTGCTACCCCCATTCCTACTACAATACCAGATAGATCAATCTTAAGGACATATAGGACTATCAGAAGAGCAAATGTGAAAATAACAGCGTTGATGATCTTTTTAAAGACAAAAAGAATATGCGCACTCATTTCTTTTTTCTTAGCTCTTCCTTCAGCATACCATGCAAATACTGCATTAGTTACTTTTGTTACTGTAAATGTAATCAAGAGAATTCCAGCTACTGAAAAGATAATTGTTAGGTCAATACCTTGCCCTCCAATGATTGAAAAATTGTTCAAACCGTAGTACACGCCCAGGAGTATTACAAGGTAATACATCGGTTTTTTAATGTTTTTAAGTATTTCATCATCAAGTTTAGTCTTTGTTTTTTCTGCCCATTTCGAAAAATACTTTTCAAAAATATGATAAATAATCCATCCTAGAACAACAAATGCCAGCAATATCCCTACCGATACAATTGATTCTCCAACATATGATGGAACATCTGGGTTTATATTTCTTAACCAATTATTTATCAGTTCGTCTAATCCTATCAAACTTGCCTGCAAATCCATATGAATCACGAGTTGTAAAAAAGAGATTGTATTTAAGTTTTGGTCTTATAAAACGCATAAATAGTTTTGAATTGATTTTTTAAATATTAGAAAGTTATAATATGCAGTTGTCTGATACGAAAAAACAAAATTTGGAATTACACAACAGGGCGGATAATATGACAATAGTTATAGATGGTTCTGGACTTACAATCGAGAAACTAGTAAGTGTTGCAAGACATAATGAAAAAGTTAAACTTCATCCTGATGCAATAAAGCGAATTAAGAAATGCCGTGGGATGCTTGAGAAGAAAATTGAAGCACATGAAATAATGTATGGTGTGAATACTGGTATCGGTGAGTTTTCGGAGGTAGTACTTACTGATGAACAAGTAGAAGAATTTCAGAAATATCTCGTGTATAATCATGCTGCTGGTATTGGTGATCCTGCCCCTATAGAATATATCCGCGGTGCAATGCTCATGCGTATTAATGTTCATGCGCATGGTAATTCAGGATGTCGACTGGAGATAACCCAGACTCTTGTTGAAATGCTTAACAAGGACGTTATTCCTTTTGTTTGTCAGAAGGGTTCTGTTGGAGCATGTGGTGATCTTGCACCTATGGCGCAAATAGCTCTTCTTCTCATGGGTGAAGGAAAGGCATACTATAAAGGTAAACTTTTGAGTGGTAAATCTGCTATGGAAAAAGCAGAAATTAAAATCCC
>CAYLKT010000077.1:4387-5631 GCA_964384305.1 uncultured Thermoplasmatales archaeon
GCTCATGATGCACTAGCATGGGCTCGTTCACAGGTTGAAATAGAAATGAACGGTGTTGGCGATAACCCTGTGTTTTTTCCAGAAGAAGACCTACAGATTTCTGGTGCCAATTTTCAGGGAACACCAGTAAGTTTACCTATGGATATGGCTGGTGCTGCAATAACAATGATTAGTGTTATGTCTGAACGACGTATGAACCGTCTTAACAACCCAGCACTTAGTGTTGGGCTTCCAGCATTTCTAACAAAGGGCGCAGGTATGTTCAGTGGATTGATGCTTAGTCAGTATACAGCCGATAGCCTTATTGTTGAACAACGTATTCTTTCAGCCCCTGCATCTATACAGAGCATCCCTGCAGCGGCTGACCAGGAAGATTTTGTCTCAATGGGCATGAACACTGCAATTAAAAACTTTCAAATTTTGGATAATGCCTATGGTGTACTTGGTATTGAGTTTATGGCAGCAGCGCAAGCACTCGATTTCCGGGACTATAAATTTGGAAAGGGAGTAACCAAGGCTAAAGAGGTCATACGTAAACATGTAAAATTTTTAGATGTCGATAGACCTTTATATGAAGATCATACTAAGATGCAAGAACTCGTAAAAAGTTGTGAAATATTAAAAGAAGTAGAGAAAACAGTTGGAAGTCTTGAATAAAACCCAACACATTTTCTTATTTATTATTTACATCTATCAATGTTCCAGAAGAATGATTTTTCTATTAATAAGTTCAAAGCAAATAGTTGCCATGTTGTTGTAGTTGTAAAATAGATAAATGCTACATTATCAGATGATCTAACAAGCATACGTGTACGAACACCAGGCCCTCCGCCATCATGGCCGTACATTTTATTTCCATTTTTATCTTCAAAAATCATCCAGCCAAGACCATAGCAAAAATCTTCACCGGTCTCACCTGGATACTGTATGGTATGCATCATTTCAACAGTTGACTCGTTTAGAATACGTACACTATTATAAACTCCGCCGTTCATATGAGCAATTAGGAAATGTGACAGGTCATTAGCAGAGGTTTTTAGATCCGTACATGCAGCCCACAAATAGCTATATAATGGCTGCCTTTGAATTCTCTGAAGATGTATTGGGGGTATTATTTGTTTTAATTTTTTTGCATATGGTATTGCAATATTACTAGTGTTGAGATCTCTATAATAAAAACTTGTATTCATCATATCCAATGGTGTAAAAATATGATCTATACAATATTCATTGAATTCTTGACC
>CAYLKT010000078.1:0-5622 GCA_964384305.1 uncultured Thermoplasmatales archaeon
CCAGTGAAAAAAAATAGTTAAAAATGGACTGCAGGGGTGCGAAATCTCGGTTATAAAAGCGGTTGGGATCATTTCCTTTTAAAATTGTTTGATATATCCGCAAATAAACCATATGGGGTAAATACCATCTTCAACTTTAAAAAATGGGAGGAATGGGAGCAGATTTTTAAGGAACTCAACTTAAACTATAGTACTGTTGATAAGAAGATGGACCGCATCAAATTAGGCCCCATCATGCATTTTTGTGTCATTCTGGAAGAAAACAAATAAACATTCTAACATGCTTTCCCTTTGTTTTAAGACTAAAAGTTTAAAGAGTTAACGAGAGATACGCAGCTCATGGCAATAGGTTTTGTATTAATAAATACTGCACCGGCACATGAACATAAGGTATATACCAAACTTTCTAAAATACCAGAAATTGTTGAAGTCCATCCTTTATTTGGGGAATTTGATCTTATAACTAAGGTAGAACCAGGAGACTTTGAAAAGCTTGGAGAATTGGTCATAGAAAAGATCAGATCAATAAAAGGTGTGATAGATACTAAAACATTAACAGGGGTAGAAAGCCTCAAATAAATACCAAGAGCTGATACACGGCAGTAAACTTGTTTTCTTTTGTTTTTAATAATAACCCATTTTTCCAGGAGGAAATAAGAAGGGATAATGACTAAAATATTTATTTTAGTCGTGCATACTAAATTAACATTCAATTTAGTATATAATGACTTAAAACGTCTGATATGCGCAAAACCAATATATTTCCAGGGTGGAAACAGAGATAGTTGTAGAAATAAAATTAAAATAACTAGGGGTGGTTTGGTATTTCAATCTTCAAGGATATCGCGCAGGTGTTTTTCTTTCATCTTGATTTCTCGTATTGTATGGTCTATCCTTTTGATTTTTTTGAACGATCAGAGGAGTCTGTTCGAGTATTCATATTTTTCACTAAAATGGTATTTTACCCCCGAAAAACCCCCCGATTTTTTGGCAACAACTAGGAATCCAAACAATCTTGCATTATTTCTCGGATAGGTTCAGAGACATAAGGCATAAAACAATTGATGAGCATATTACGGAATATTTTTATCATAATAAAGACTAAGTTTTTTCGTGAATATGAACAGGATAGTAAAAATCATTTCCCCACAAAATATATTACCGTCGGATCCACCTACCATTTCTATCATTACATATATTACTCCCATAACAAATTCATGCTTCACTGTATATGATACAGTAGATTCATTGAAAAATAAAAAATTCCTCAAGATCAAAGGAGAAAACATACAATATCCTGCAGTAGAACGTATTTTACTACGAAACGTGTTAAATATTCATAACGATTCTGGAATCAAAGATCTTCTTCAAATACGACCAATGGTTACAAAAATTCAATCAGGAGAAGACATCTTTACTTCAGAGGGATTACCTAATATAAAACTAGTCAGAGTCGACAAGAACCAATGGCTATTATTCGATGGACATCACTCTATGCTGGCTTATATGCAGGTTGGAAAAAAATATCTTCACGAAGTTGCTCACCTCACTGTAGAAAATGAAGACATCGATTCTGCTTCATCTAATGAAATTTCCGTGTTTTTTGGATCCCATGCAAATAAAATTAGAAATAGGGACTGGAAAAGCTATGTGATCAACTGGCAGGCACCAATAAATGAACAGCTTTGCTCTCGTATCCAAAAAAACATGGGGGAACTCTACGATGCCCTTGTCTCTAAAATCGACTTTTGCTGATACTTACAAAATGATCATGCTCTTTTTCTTCGTTGAATTTTCGGCTCTTCTCTATTCAACTTCGTCAAATAATAGAGGGAGATCAACCAAGAGAGTGCAGACTCTGCACCCTGATTCTGATTTACACCAGAGGAAATTAAACCATCTTTACATCCCCCTGTGGTAAAATCATATAGGGGTTCATTGTTGTCGTTTTTACCGAGGAACCAATAAAAACTCTTCTGGACCTCATCTAACCACTTTTTATCCTTCGTTATAACATAGGTGTTATAGCATGCCGTTGTTAAAGCAGCAGCATCTATTGGTTGCTGATCAAACGCTGATTTTTTACCTTCTCGTTTAAACCATCCCTTGTTCCCAATAATGGAGAGATGCCCGTTTTTTGATGTTTGGATGTTTAATAACCATCTCAAGGAACGTAAACCTTGATTTAGCATCTCTTTGCTGCCAAGCCAATCTCCAGCGACGATTAGTGCCTCTGGTATGCAAGCGTTTTCATAGGCAACAATATCCTCACACCATATCCAATCATCAGAACTATTCTCTGAATATAATGTCATTAAGCGGTTTGATAAAACTTCACAGACTTTTCGCGCTTCACTAGCACCACTAAATCTCCTACTATACTCATAGCATCCACCAATAACATGTGCCATTGCTCGAGGGGAACTAAACGATTGACATGCGGGCAGAGCAGCGTTAAACACCCTAGTCACCAAAGTTAATATAGGCTCATTTGGAGGATCGTCAACAGCATGACCTAATGTAACTAAAGCTCTTCCATGACAATCTTCACTACCAATCTTTTCTGGCCACTGTCGATCATACGTCATAAAATTTCGAAACCTCCCTGTTTTTTCATCAAACGCATCTGCCAGAAACGATAGGTATCTATGTAATAAAGGTAGAATACTTTCTTCTTTAAATAGCGTCCAGTTCATAAAACATACCTGCAAAGCACGTGCGTTATCATCAGTTGTATATCCATGACGTCTTTCAGGTGTCGTAAACATCGCATGCTGAAAAATCCCCGTCTCATCAGATAGAATTCTAAGATAATCAAGGTTAACCTTAGGAAGAGAAAAACGTGGAACTGTTACCATTCTGCCTATTCTCACTCGAGGATAATCCTGTAAAGCTCGGTAAAAAATTTCAAGATATTGCCTACCTACCTCACTCCAGATCATCTCTCTCCCAAACTGATATGCTTTCTTCCGAAACGTATTTCTCTTCTCTTCATCAGACAAAAGAGCAGACAATTGCCTACTAAGCTCTTTTATATCCCCAAAAGGAATCAAAATCCCTCGGCCATCGTCAAGCAACTCTTGTGCATACCAATAAGGAGTAGAAACAACAACTTTTCCACAAGCGACAGCATATGCTAATGTCCCAGAAACCAACTGGTCTTTAGATAAATAGGAGGTGACAAAAATATCTGACATTACCAAATACTTTTTCAGTTCCTCTGATGATACATAGGTGTTATGAAAGAATATATGATTTTCCAAACCTTTTTCTCTTGTCATCCTCTGAAGATTAATTCTATATTTTTCTCCTTGTGAACGTTTGATATTTGGATGGGTAACCCCTAATACGATGTAGGCTGTTTCAGGATGTTTTTTCACAACTGGTTCTAAGGCATTAATCATGTCTTCAATACCTTTATTCGGGCTGAGCAATCCAAAAGTAAGAATAACACGCCTTTTTTCCATCTGAAACTGGCCCTTATAATAAGTAGGGTCTAGAAAGGGAACATCAGGGGTTCCATGAGGGATGAACACCAGTTTTTCAGGAGATACACCATAGATATCCCGAAGGAATTCTATGCCCTTCTGAGCAGGTACCACCACAAAACTAGAATATCTGCAGATATCCTTAACTGTTTCCAGTTGAACTTGACTTGGTTTCTGGAGAACTGTATGAAAGGTAGTAATTACAGGTTTCTTTAAATTCTCTAAAAGGGCGAGAATATGGGAACCAGCATTTCCACCAAAAATACCAAACTCATGCTGTAGACAAATAACATCAATAGGAGACACGTTCAGAAAGTTAGCTGCCTCTCTATAGTCACTTATATACTGATCACGAATCTCAAAAATCACCTCATTAGAGTATTCATAGGTAGTGTGGTCATTAATTGCAACGGTGCTAATCCGGTTTTCCTCTCCAAGAGAGGTTTTCATGTGTTGAGAAATAGCAGATGCAAGATCATAGGTAAAAGTAGCTATCCCACATTTACGAGGAGCATAGGTAGACACAAAAGCCACTTGGAGGTTACTAGGAATATCTTCTAAAACCATACATTACCCCCTCGGGCATGAAAGTATATACTCTAGTATCTCATCAATCTTACCTATAGCTAAACAAATAGTAGTATCTGCAGCTCCATAATACAGTAACAACTCATTTTTGCTTTTATCTAAAACAGTGCCACAGGGAAAAGTAACACTTGGTACATCACCAATTCTTTCATATATCATTCTAGGGCCAAAAACCCACTCATTACTCCTATGTAAAACCTTCTCAGGGTTTTCTAAATCTAGTAAGGCTAATCCTAACCGATAAATGCTCCCTGAAGCAGTTCTTTTTATGCCATGATAGATAATAAGCCATCCTTCACTAGTTTCTATAGGCGGAGGACCTAGACCTATTTTATCGGCATCCCACCATCCTCCAGCTCTTGCTTTTAAAATTATTTTATGATCTCCCCAGTGTTTAAGATCTGGAGAGTAAGAAATCCAAATATGTCCACTAGGCCCTCTATAAATCGCCACAGGACGATGAATTAATGCCCAACGACCCTTGAATTTATACGGAAATAAAGATGCGTCCTTATCCTCGGGAGGCATAATACTCCCCATTTTATTAAAACTCTGAAAATCTTCTGTCATGGCTAAAGAGACAAGTGGACCACCGTAGGAATAAGCCGTATAGGTTATAGCATATTCTCTTCTCTCCTCCAAATACATGATTCGCGGGTCCTCAATACCCCAGACTTCTTCAGGGTAAACATCAGGTTGCGGTTTCAAAGTGGGATGATCATCGATTTTCCAATCAGTTTTACCATCTTTACTTCGAGCAATAGTTAAATGAGAAAAACCACGCATATCTTCAATACGAACTAGAAGAATCGTTTCATCTTTGATTCGAACTGCCCCTGCATTAAACACAGCATTAGTACGGTAGGGCCATTCAGCGGAAGTCAAAAGAGGGTTTTTTTCATACCTATTGAATAATTCAGATGTGATCACAAATTCTGCAGGATCTTTTATTATGTTCTTCACCACCCGTTATATGTTAATTAAAATCTTTTTATATAGGAATTTCATGTATCGCCTCAGTTGGTAATTTAAGTTTATATAATCTCTTTCTAGAAGATTATGGATGTAACTCAACTTCTGGCCGACCATTTTTTCTAAAATCAGATAGAATTGCACTCAAGCGTTTATCGCTATCCTCACCTTCAATAAACTTATATCCCTTACGTGAGTTGTACCATTTTATTTTTCCTTTCATATTTTTTCCTCTTTTTTTAAACTATAATTTCGGAACAGCTATTGCTTTATAAATCCATATCCATAGATAAACTATAAAATATATCCACTAAATACAACTCTGTTGTTTATAGGACCTCTAACTTACGTTCTTGGTGCTGCCGCTGGATTTTTTGCATTTACAGGAATCAGTCTGATTGCCAGAGGATACCAGATAGAAGGTGGAACCCCTTTTGAAGATTTTTTTATAAACCTCTAAAATAATTTAAATAAAACAACAGTGTTTCATTTAGGTTGAAAGGTGGACTGAACCCCTGTTAGTATACAACAAGTTAAGGTAATAAAATCTATTTGGGGGTATGAAATGAAAAGG
>CAYLKT010000079.1:0-5590 GCA_964384305.1 uncultured Thermoplasmatales archaeon
GAGGACCGATCTTGTGAATAAGTATCTGCACGACAATTTTCCGGAAAAGACAATTTTTCGCTTTACGAATCTTGTGAAAGAATACTGGAAGCCGATCTATGAATCAAATGGGTATGCAGTATATAAGCTGCCATTATCTGCCCGTTCTAATATTTTTTGATAATTGTAAATGAAGATTAGGCTGTTTCTGATTTGTCATCTGATCTATGAGCCGTTAATTCACGGGTGAGCAGGAAACTGAAAATCGGGCCCAAAGTAAAAGCCGGAATCAACGAAGCTGCTCTAATAAGCAGGGAGACCAGCAATCCTATGCCAGCTCCAATGCCGAGCATTCCAGAACAGATACTGATTACTGCCTCTTGAATACCTAAATTACCGGGCGTTATATTGCCTAAAGTGGAAAAAACTGAAAGCAAACTGACTACGAAAACAGATCCGAAATAAATTGGTTCCCCCTTTAGCGCGAAGAATGCAATCCAAAAAGAAAAACCGTGTAAGAAAATATTTACAAGGGTATAGAGCATGAGTTTGCCTAATAAAACTTTATCACTCTTTATCAATGACCAGCCCTCAAGTGAGTCATTTATGATTGCTGCCAAGCGATTATTCCATGACAGTTTTGTGGAAGGAAGCATGACCAAAATAGAAATAACAAGGGTTACCAATGCAAAAAACAGGGCTACCTGCCAGTAATAGCCTGGTTTGTCCATAAACACCATCAAAGTAATTACACCAACAACACCGACAATCCAAAAATACACCAAATAGTTTGCTGCAAGAAGCGATGCAAATTTTGCATAAGAAAGGGCGTGGCGATGTTTTAAATAAGTGGCCCTGGCAATAAGCCCGCCCGAAAAAGGCGTGATAAAATTCCCCATCGTTGTAACAACGGAAAGGCCAAACCACTCTTTTGGCATAAGAGGTATTCGATACTTTAATGCTAACTCACGAAGTAGAATTCCATTCAAGATGAGAAAGATGACTCTAATAACGACAAGATAACTCAGGGCAGAAAGGCTAATATTCTTAATCGATACTAACAAGTGACGTTGTGACACGATATACAGCGCAATAGCAACAAGGACCACCACCACAACTATCATAGACCATGCGCGGCTCCTGATCATAGATAGCCCTTTGTAGAACTTTTGTTTTCAATCACGATAATTCGTGCCTTTTCCGTGTTTATACCGATGCCCATGGATTTATTTTGTACAAATACCCAACAAATCCAAACTATTTTCAACATCATTTTTTGTAATATAGAAATCCTTCAAGGTATATTTTTGAAGAAAATCTTTGTCATTTTTACTCCTCCGGTTCCATCCAACAATTTTTTTCAGGGCACTAATAATTTTTGGTTTAAACTGTTCCGGTATTAAATTCCGAAGGTATAAAGGATCGAAAGAGCTTATACGTAAAATCTGCCTCACTCTTTCCATCTCAATCTTTTGCACCTTTTCACTTCCGCAAATTCCCCATAATGTTACATCGGAAAAATTATTTCTTAAAATGTTATTTAATGCACACGGGGAATATTCCCTTACGTGAAATCTGTTCCATGGACGCTGACCAGGATTTAGTCTGTATATCCTATTTGGTGTTGTGAGAATGAACTTTGATTTTTTTTTTAAAACCCTGTAAATTTCTGAAACATATTTCTTATCATCTCGCAGGTGTTCAATTACTTGAAAGGAGACTACCACATCAAATGTATTATCATCATAGGGGTTTTCCAGTCCGTCATACACTTCGAAAAAACAGTTTTCTGAACAATATTTTCTTGAAGCATGATTGATTGCGTTTCTATCTACATCTAATCCTACAATCTTTCTAAAATGCTGAGACAATAAATTTGTCCCATATCCTTCTCCACACCCCAATTCTAACACAAGACTATCCTTCGGAATTATGTCCTTAACAAATTCATAGGCACATAAATGTCTCAGATAAAGAAGATATTCTTCCCTGGATTCAATATTTTCAGGTATTACACGTTCACCCGTCTTTAAAATACTTTTCCTCATATCTTCCGCCTACTGATCAGGGACTTCATGTATATCATTACATTTCCATTTTTCAGCGGTTATGATATATCCATCTGATAAATCATACCCGTTAAATAAAGAAGAAATAAGACATAAAGGATATATCGTATATAGATTGCAAAAAATCCTTAACAATTTCATCAACCAACGAACGGAACTGACCCCACTGTGTTTAGATAGGGTTTCCTTACTCAAATGTTCTTTTTTCTTTGCTTGCATATTCGCTAAAAGGATTCTCGGCCATCGCAAAATATTAATAAATGGAAAGCCATAAGAGATGACATTAACATTTTTAAAATTCTCCCGTAACAGTATTTCAATTATTTCTTTTTTTTCATACCTTCTGAAATGCCCAACAAGCTCATCATCCTTTGCCCAATATTTCCATCTCGCAGGGACCGAAATTATAGTTTGTCCATGGTCATTCAGCAACTTATAAACTTTTTGTAAAAATTTTCGGTCTTGCTCAACATGTTCCATGACCTCGCAAGCAACAATACATTCATATTTCAATTCAATCTGGAATGCCATAAAATCTTCAATAATAAATTGAAGATTATTTTTAATAGATGCTTCTAAATTATCATAAATCTCTTGCAAATATGGATTATAATCTATCAACGTTCCTTTGCTGAAATGTTTAAGAAGATCTTCCGTAAGATTAAAGCTACCCGGTCCTATCTCTAAAAAACGATGTCCTCCCTTTATTCTTTTTATTATTTGATATCTACGAAGGAGAAATCTAGGAGTATAGTATTTCATGAGAGAAAAATCACCTGAAGAGCTTCTTTTATTTGATCTATGGAAAATTTAGTTCTATACAACTCCAATCCTTTCCGGCCGATCTCACCCAGTTTTTTCTGATTTTTGAAGCACCAGAGAATTGCATCTGCAAGTTCTTTTTCGTTTTCCTGCGATACTAACAAACAATTCTCTTTATCCCTGAAACCGTAATTATGCTTGATTTTACCTACAACCGTGGGTTTTCCCATAGCCAGAAATTGGAAAGTTTTTCCCGTAATAACACGACATGCCTGACCGGTATTTCCAAAAGGACCACCGAGGCATAGATCCGCTTTTGATATCATTCCTGGGAGTTGCTCATAATCAATCCGCTCTTTATGTATAACGTTTTTGAGTTTCAGCCTTTTCTTTATTTCATAAAAATCCCGCAAATATTTTTTATTCCCACCGATAATAGTAAACCTGATTGGCCTGTCCTTAACTATGGATGCCGCCTTTAAAATAATATCAATACCGTGTAGCGGCAGGAATGTCCCGTAAAAGAACACATCAAAAAATTCCTTCTTTTGTACCTCTTTGCCCGAAGGTAAATTGTTAAACAACTCCTCATCAGTCCCCACATGGACGGCATAAATTTTTTCTCGCTGTTCTTCAAAAAGGTCTGCAAGGAACTCCCTGTGAATAACCGTATCCGTCAGTATCATATCCGAGTACTTCAAGATCGATTTTTCATAAAGATATATTAATTTCTCGATAAGGCTACTTTTTTTAAATATCTTCCTTTCATTTAACAAACTATCGTATGGGGACATCATATGATCGAAAATGAGGGGTGTTCCAAGGGTCAATATTCGCACAATCCAGAATATCTCATATCCACGGAACCCCAGGATATAGAAGTCAGGTTTTTTTGTCGTTTTGATGGAAAGCAATCTATATAATGTCTGTACATAGCGAAATATTCCTTTTGTCGTATTGATAGCTTCGAACAATACTACATTGTCTATTCTTTTCAGTGCCTCGATTAGAGTTTTTGTCCTGACATAATTTGGGCACCGATATGATAAAATATAACATACCTTTATTTTTTTGTTTTTATTTGATGGAGGGCTTGTCATCATTCATCTGAACGCTTTTGAAACTCTGTTCGGTCGGCATGAGGCTCAACTCTATCAAACCTCAACTGTGCAACCTGCTCGGATACTAATCCGACCATGAATATCACCACTGCCACGGTCATCAGCATGGCTGAGGTTGGGCCGTAACGTCCTCCAAGGACAAATACCTTAAAAAGCCCATAGCAAAATCCAAGCAGAAACATTGTCGTGCTAACTGGCAGAAACACCCTCATTGGTGAAAAAAGCGTGGCGATCTTGATAATGATTAAGAAAAAACGCGAGCCATCTTTTATTGGTCTAATCTTGCTTTTTCCCACACGGCGGAAGGTCTTTATTGGCACGTATGTCAGACTGTATCCTGAACGAACAACAGCCATTGTTATAGTTGTCGGATAGGAAAAGGTATTTGGCAACATAGAGACAAATTGGCGAGCTATCTCTGCTTTGACAGCTCTGAATCCGGATGTCAAATCTTCGATCTTGCGTTTGCATACGTATGTTGCAAACAAGTTGTATATACTGTTTGCAATAGTTCTGTTAAAGGAGGTTTCTGATTTGCCTGTCCGGGCGCCGACTACCATATCGTAAGTGCCCAGTTTTTCGAGAAGCTGCGGGATGTCTTCGGGCGCATGCTGGCTGTCCCCATCAAGCATGACCAGAGTTTTACCGTGTGCTTCCCGGATACCTGTTTTTACTGCAGCACCGTTTCCAATATTATACGGATGGGATATAATCCTGGCTCCAGCCTCTTTTGCATTGTTTGCCGTCTCATCATCTGATCCATCGTCTACGACAATAATCTCGTAATGACGATTAAGCCCATCCATCACCTGGCGAACTTTTTCGACAACAATTGCTATGCTTTTTTCTTCGCGGTAGGCAGGAATAATGATGCTGATTTCAGGCGTAAAATCTGTTTTACTTTGTTTTGATTCTGTGAAACTGAGTTCTTCCGCCATTATATGTTCTCCTTGAACCGCAAAAGCGAGTGTATTTCCAGTAGGTTGTCGAACCGGAAGCGAAGATTCCGCTTATACGGGGCTGCAGGTAGCTGCAATGAGCATGGGCTGACGTTTTCATCGGCTTTAATCAATTTTATATAACGTAAGAATGTATATTATGGCAAGAGAGAAATTTATCACCAAAGGAATAGCCAAACAGGTGGAGACAAGGGGCACATGAAAATATGCGTTTCATGACATGTTAAAGTGTGGTATGTGATGATTTTGACCGGAAGAATTTATCAGTCAGTTATTATATGACACCGCACCATTTGCAGGAATAATTATGAATCATTCAAACACCAACCACTTTCAGGATTTTTTTGAAGAAAGCAAATATACTCTTCTGAAAAATTATCTGTACAATTATTTCCTCAGGAAAATGGCTGTAGAAAAAAGTTTACAAAACGAAAACATAAAATTGATTTTAGAGGTTGGAAGCGGAATATCCCCTGTGATGACCCGTACATCTATCTCCATTTATTGCGTGTTAAACGGATAAAAATACAAAATTGCATTTTTGTTGCCGACATTTTTTATGCGTGGTATTTAAACGAAAAATCATAGAATTACTTGTTCGGTTGGAGAATAGAGATGGTTGAACCGGAAAAGAAGCGCTGTCGTCGGGAGCATTACCAGTTTGTTAATGGTTTCCTGATGCATTAACAAAAAAAGTTAT
>CAYLKT010000080.1:0-3795 GCA_964384305.1 uncultured Thermoplasmatales archaeon
CATTTATGAATGCCATCTCCAGATCAACTGCGGTTGATTCATTCAAGTGCCTTCTAGTATTGTGTTCTTCGGCTCTAAAATACCATGCAATTTCGTATACTCTATCAAGTCCTGTTGCCATTAACATCTGTTTATACAATTGAGGCGACTGGGCAAGAAAAGCTTCTTTTTCAAAATATTTTAACTTGAAAACATCGGTTCCCCCTTCAGAGGAACTTGCAATGATGTTTGGTGTATGTATCTCAATAAAATTGTTCTTTCTCAAATATTTATGAACAGCAACAATTACTTCAGATCGTATCTTAAAAATCGCTTGAATCTTTTCTTTTCTTAAATCTATGAATCTGTTGTCCAAGCGGGTATCAAGCTCAGATTCTACCTTATCTACTACACCTAACGGAAGAGGAGTTTGGGCGGCAGACAGTACTTCAAACTCTTCAGGTATTATCTCATATCCATTTCGTGCTTTGTCGCTCTGCTTGCAAAGCCCTTTGACAGAAATTACAGATTCTCTTGTTATGGAGACAAGTTTTTCAAAAATTTCAGGACTTTGTTTCTTTAATGCAGTTATTTGTAGAGTTCCTTTTCTGTCACGAAGAATTATAAATGCAATTGAACCAATGTTTCTAATATCCTCAACCCAGCCAGCAACAGTAATGGACTTGCCATATTCATTGTCTGAAACATCTTTTGAATAATGACTTCTATAATTTTTCATTACTTCACCTAATTAATATATTGAACTTAACCTTTTTGAAACGAAAAGTAAAGACTCTTTGAGCATTTTCTCATTGTTCCATTTTCTTACGATTTTTTCTAAAACTTCTTTTTCTTCATTTTTTAGTTCTTCAACCCATCTTTCAATATTTGGTATTGCTCTTGTAACATTATCTACAATTGTGATGCTTGCAGTTTTTGCAGTTCTTGATAGTGGATTTAAGTCAATTGCAATAACAGTTTTTTCCATTTTTCTTAGAGCTTGGCATCTATCTCCATCTTCAAGTGGCACAAGGACAACATCGGATGAGAAAATCCCTTCTTTATCACATAGTCCTCTATCATGATCAAGTCCTGGAATCCTTGCATTTGCTTTATTTCCGTATATCTCTTTTGCGCCATTTTTCAGTAGGTCCTTGGTAAGCTTTTTCATACGTTCTTCTGTTCTGTGAAAAAGATTAATTTCAATTTTTGCAGGTATTTTTTCTGATAGACTTATACATTCCTTGCAAATAAGTGCAACAACGTTTCCATTGACTGATACCACTGGATTTTTTGCGATAAGAAGAGTTGCCGCAGCAGCTTTTTCTGCATCTTCTGCAAATCCTTGAGTTTTTTCGCCCATCAAGTAATCAAAAGCCTCTCCTCGCCCATGGGCTATAAGCCCCGTCTCATGAACAAGGCCTTTTATCAAAGCATCTTTCATTTTTTCTCTTGTAATTAGTGATTCATATCGTGGGTGGCTTTTTGGGATTTTATCCATAGTCAAAACTAGCATTAGCATTATGTTTTTAAAGGTTCTTTACAAAAGAAAATTATATGGATTAGAGATTTTTCTCTAACCGTACATGCCAGGTGTCGGTGTTTGACCTTGAGCAACCATTGGTTTTGCTTGCTTATGCATCTTCTGTAATTGTTTTTCAATGCGGTCCGATTCTTCATACAGTGGTTTTACATTTATTTCGGTTTCCATAATAAGTGCAATAATGTTTATTGCTGCAGCAGCTGCTTTTGCGTCAGGGTAGTTTGGATGGGCTTCAGCAAGAATTGATATGACATTAAAGTTGCATTGCTTTCCCATATTTAGCAGGACACCAGAAACTCCTGCGATAATCCCATTTTTGAATTGTTCAATATTCCTTGCTACAAGATATTTTCTTATCTCTTCAGTTGAACCTATTGCATAGGCATCTACATTATCCTTGATCTCTTCAGCCCCTTCAACAACCATGCCTTCCGGGGATATCAATAGTTCACAATTCTTTGTCCCTACCCAATCCATAATAGCTCCAGAAATAGAGTTTATAAGATCGGGCTTTGGTTTGAATTCTGATACAAAAACTACTATCTTTTTACCATTTTGCTGGGTCCCTGCATAAATTCTTACAGGTGATAAAGGCTCTCCAGTGTGAACGACAGAAAGCGCAGGAAAATGTTCCGATCTAACGCAACCTATTTGTTTCAAGTCTAAAGCATCAATTAAATAATTTGCAGCAATAGTGCTAACAAGACCTATCGACGGAAAACCTGCTATAACAGTAGCTCCCTTTAGGTCTGCTTCACAAAAATCAACTATTTCAACTTTATTCAAATGCATCACCATCCGCTGTACCTTAATATGTCTTCTAACATTTAAAATTAACTTGTTATGAGTTATCCCTTTACAACACCAATGGGCTTTAGTTTTACTACTTTTTTTGCAATTCCTGCTCCATGTACGATGTCTACGACATTTTTAATGTCCTTGTAAGCACCAGGGGCTTCCTCTGCAACAACTTTCATGCTTGCAGGATGAACATATATTCCTTTATCTTGTAGATTTTTTATTATTTGTCCTCCACTCCACTTTTTAAGTGCTTTATGTCTGGACATAATGCGTCCTGCACCATGGCAAGTTGATCCAAAAGTTTCTTCAGATTCTTTTGTTCCTTTCAACAAATAGCTTTCTGTCCCCATATCTCCAGGAATAATGACAGGTTGACCAATATTCCTATATTTTAACGGGATTTCTGGTTCGTTAGGCCCAAAAGCTCTTGTAGCACCTTTTCTATGGACGTACACTTTTCTTTTTTTGCCTTCTACCAAGTGTTCTTCCAATTTTGCAATGTTGTGGCAAACGTCATAGACTATCTTCATTTCCATGTTCTCTGCAGAGTCCTTCAGTACCTTTTCAAAGGACTCTCTTATCCAATGAACAATAAGTTGTCTATTTGCCCATGCAAAGTTTGCTGCACAGGCCATTGCCTTTAGATAAGACTCGCCTTCTGGAGAATTTATTGGAGCGCATGCAAGTTGCCTGTCTGGGAGTTGTATATTGTATTTTTTAACAGCTTGTTCTAAAACCCTCAGGTGGTCTGTACAAACCTGATGACCAAATCCACGAGAACCCGTATGGATCATTATCATAATCTGTCCCAATTCTTTTGCGCCAAAGGCCTTTGCAGCTTCCTTATCATATATTTCTGCTACTTTCTGAATTTCAAGAAAATGATTTCCAGCGCCAAGTGAGCCTACTTGTGAAAGCCCTCTTTGTTTCGCTCTTTCTGAAACATTTGAAACATCGGCGGATTTTAAACATCCATTTTCTTCTAGGAATTCTGTGTCTCCATCCCAACCATATCCATTTTCAACAGGAGATTTTGCCCCCATCATTAAAACGTCATTAAGTTCCCTTTTTGAAAGTCTTATTTTTGCCTTTGAACCAAGACCTGATGGAACATTTTGGAACATTTTGTCCACAAGGCTTTTTACGATATTTTCAGACAAATCCTTTTCATTTAAATTGGTTCTAATAAGTCTGCAACCACAGTTGATATCAAAACCAATTCCGCCAGGAGTAATGACACCTTCTTCAGCGTCAATGGCCGCAACGCCTCCAATAGGAAAACCGTAGCCCCAATGAATGTCTGGCATTGCAAGGGCACTTCCAACAATTCCTGGAAGCGTTGCACTGTTAGCAACCTGTTCAGGGGCGTTGTCCGCTCTAATATTCTTCATCATGCTTTCATCTGCATAAATTATGCCAGATGTCCGCATTTTTAAATTGCCATTTTCTCCTTTATATGATGAAGGAATCTC
>CAYLKT010000080.1:3895-5579 GCA_964384305.1 uncultured Thermoplasmatales archaeon
CAGATGTCCGCATTTTTAAATTGCCATTTTCTCCTTTATATGATGAAGGAATCTCGTATCTATAGTTATCAATTTTATTTAATGGTCCGTTCCAAGTCATTTTACCTTGTCAGGGCTAATAGAAGAAATGGTTTATAATAGTTGATAGTAAAAAACTAGCTTTCCTTTTTTAGGTATGGTACTTTTGTCTTTTTGTTAACTTTTACTTCATATCCTGTTGGAAGGTCAATCGGCTCTCCTTCATCAGGCGTTTCTTTGCTAAAAAACCTTACCGTCCTTTTCTTACCGCCTTTTATCTCTATTTCCTTTTTATAAAGTGTAAATTCCTGATATGTGTAACCTTGCGCTTTTGCCATCTCTTCATCAGAAGATTCTTCCTCGTCAAAAGTTTCCCAGTCTTCTCCTTTCTTGATAAATGGATTTTCACTTCTTCCAAAAGATTTCTGTTCGTCTTCAAGTTTTTCCATTTCTACGAGGCTATTTACTTCTCTTTTTATTTCTTTTGCGAGTTTTCGTTTAATCCCTTTTACCTTTGTTAAATCTTTTATCGTTTGTTCTATTAGGTCTCCGACAGATGCAATTCCATTTTCAACGAGCAATTGTGCCGTTTTTTCATCAATGCTATTAATTTTTTCAAAGGCATCGATTTCAGAACCATCTACATCCTTTGTAATCTCTTGTTCTTCAGAAGACTCTTCTTCATCGATTATTTTTCCTGGTTCGTATTCCAATATTTTTTCATCGTTTTTCTCGACTTTTTCATTTATAGAAAAGTATTCATCCTCGTCTTCAAGAAGTTCCTTTATATCATTTTCTTCTGCAACAGGCCCCCATTGTCCTTTTTCATCAATTTCTTTTTTAATTTTCTTTGCTAATTTCTTTTTAATGCCTTTAACATTGCACAGGTCCGTAAGAGATGCGATCATCAGTTCATCTATCGATGTAAACCCATTGTTATAAAGAAGTGTGGCAGTTTCATCGTCGATACTTTTCATGTCTTTGAAAACATCAATCATATTCTTTTTGTCTTCCAATTCAACATCTTCTTCAAATTCATCCTCGTCTTTTGGCGCTGGCTCCCATTCAGAAGATTTTGTTTTTAATTCTACAGGAGTGGGTGCATTTTCATCCTCTTCAATTTCTCCAACTTCTTCGACTTGTTCCTTTGTTACTTCCCCCTCTGCAGATTCTCCCAATTCTATAGGTTTTACTTTTAATGACTCTTCTCGCATCCTGTCTAATTCTGCAACAATATCTTTTGCTACTTTTTTCTTAAGCCCCTTGATTTTCGTAAGGTCCTTGTAAGGCACTTCTTTTAACTCGCTTATGGACGTGATATAATTATCATAAAGAATTACAGCAGTTTTGTTGTCAATACTTTCCATGTCTTTGAAAGGTTCAATTTTTTCATTTACGTCAACCTCTTCCTCCTCTTCAACATCATCAATTTCAAGATCTTCATGTTCAATTTCTTCATCAAGTACAGGTTTCATTCCAAGTGCATCTTCTTTTTCGTCAAGCTCTTTAATCATGGTTTTTGCAAGTTTTTTCTTAATTCCGATTTTTTTAAGGTCTCTGACTGATGCAAGTTCTAGAATGTCAATGGAAATGAATCCATTGTCGTAAAGAAGTACAGCGGTTTCATCGTCAATGCTTTCCATATCTCTGAAAGGTTCTAGCTTGT
>CAYLKT010000081.1:0-5401 GCA_964384305.1 uncultured Thermoplasmatales archaeon
AATATCAAGTTCGACAGGCGTAATAATGGGAGTCTTATACTGTACATAATCATCAATTGCAATACGCGGACAGGCAGTTGAAACAAAACAGTCAATATCCCTAAAGCTTTCAAGCACCTGGGGTGAAAAATGATCCAAAGCAATGGTGTATGACCTCTTTTGATGCAATTTTAACTTTTCTTTTATTTTGTAGGCTAAATCCATTCTTTGCTGGCCTTTTTTTGTTCCGACAAGAATTCCAAAAATTTTCGCATCTTTTGAACGTGCTATTGCACCATATCTTTGCCTTAAAATCACATCTCTTAGATTTTCCAGTTCAGTTTGCCTAATTTCTCCAGCATAAGGATCCGCAATTATTACAGGTTTTTTTGTACTGAGCATTAAACCAAGTGGATGAAAATTTCCACTGCCAACAAATAAGAACAAATCAACTTCACCTGCAATTTTTCTTGCTGATGAAAAATTACAACCAAGAATTTGTCCTTTTTCAGATATCCTTCCATCACCCTCAGAAATCATTATTTCAAAATCATTCTCTTCTAAAATCTTTTTAACTTCCCCCAATGCATGCAGATGCTGAGCAGTTGTAACAAGACCGATTTTTTTGCCTTTAATCATAGGAATTGCTTTTTTGACAATATCCTTTAAATTGATAGTAGACTCGGCATTTATAAACATTGTAGGGACAGAAAAATCTTTGACATCTGGTATTTCCGTATGACCTATCTGAACTACAAAATCTACATCAAAATCTTTAAATTCGTAACTTACAACATCACAGGCGCCAAAGCAGGGATCTGCAGAAATTATAACATTTGCATTAGTTTTCTTTTCCACATAATCCACAAATTGATTTGCATAAACTTTTAACCCTTCTGGGAGTTGAAGTACGACACATTTGTAATCTTCTTTATTTATCTTCGTTATTGCCCGTTCTATATCTATTTCATAATTAGAGATTTTCAAATCTATGCCTCAATTGTCTTTTCTAAAATTTTTCTAAAAACATTATCTTGGTAGTCATATGACTTATTGAAAACATCAATTTTAACAACGTTACCTTCGTTTTCAAATGTCTCAAAAGATTTTTTCTGCTTGACGTATATCTCCCAACGACCATCAGAAATGGATTTCTTTTTAACCCTTTCTTCAAGATAATTTTTTACTATTTTTTCTGGACATGATGTATTTATTATTAAGAAACGTGAATTTGTTTTTTTGGCAATATCATTAGCCTGATGCCTCAATTCCTTGGTCTTAAATGTTGCATCTAAAACAACATTTTTGGCGGTTTTAAGGTGATTTTCTGCCATTTTCAATATCTTACCATAAGTTTCCTGCATTTTTTCTGGAGAATAAAGCCCAGTATTATAAGATTCATGGTGTCTTTCATACCTATCAATGCCTTCCAATTCTTTTCGAACAGAATCAGTACTTATCATCTTTGCATTATAATCAACAGAAATCTTTCTTGCAGCGGTGGTTTTTCCAGTCCCAGTTAAACCACTAGTGACAAAAAGAATCGGTTTATTTTCTCCCATTTGTTTTGAAAATAAAGATGCATAGTATTGTGCAAGATCATAGTATTTTTTGCAAGTGCTTATCACTCCTTGCTTTTCATCAGTACAGATACTGGGGTCATTTAATTTAAATCCAATTACCTTACCTCGTACATATGCCCTATAGCATTTGTAAAAATTTAACAAATCATAAATGCCTGCATCTCCACTTTTTTCAACATACTGATCAACCAAGAAGCTGGAGAGATAAGGTCTCCCCTGATAATCGAGATCCATTGCAAGAAAAGCAATATCCGATGCTACGTCACCATACCTAAATCTTTCATTAAACTCTATACAATCGAAGATGTAAATATCATCTGGAGAAACTACAATATTTCCAGTGTGAAGATCCCCATGACAGTCCTTTATACAACCATCGCTTATTCTCTTTTCAAATAAATCTTTTTTTTGTTCTAAAAAATCATCTGTCGCATTTTTTATAAAATCATAAATGTCTTTCTCTATCGTTACACCGATTACGTTTGCCGTTTGTTCAAAATTTTCAGCAGTGTTGTTTTTTACAAGCTCAACGCTTCCAAACTTGTTTATTTCGTCCGTTCCCCTACTAGTTGAATAGAAATTAACCAATATATCTGCAATTTTTTCAATTATCGCCTCATCTATCTTATCCTGACGGATAAGATTTAACATTATGTTTTCTTGGGAAAATTCTTTCATTTTAACAGCATAATCAACAACTTCTCCATCTCCAGCAAACTCAAGATCACTGTTTTTCTTTGTAATTGGAACTACATCAAGATATATCTCAGGACAAAGCCTTTTATTTAATCTTATCTCTTCTTCACAAAAGTATTTTCTTTTCTCAAGTGTAGAAAAATCCAGAAAGCCAAAATTTACAGGTTTTTTAATTTTATACGCATATTTTCCAGTAAGTGCCACAAAAGAGATATGAGTCTGCAAAATATCAACTGAATTGACATCGGCTCCATAAAGATCTTTATTCTTCAAATTTTCAAATAATTCCGACTGATCCATGAAAACTAGGGAAAAGACAGAGTTATAAAAGGTTTTCTTTAGGCTGGAAAAACAATGATTACAAATATGGTTTGAATGACAAGTATAAACATTGCTGAGGGGACATACATTCTATACATTCGTGTTGTATCTGTCTTAAAGTGTTCGCTACTTAAAACATTACAAAGATGTATAGGCGAAATCAGGTATCCAACTAAAGCACTAACAAATACGATGCTTGTAAAGCCTACAAGACTTATTCCAGAATACTCAAAAAACGGTTCAACTAGCGGATAAGATAATGCCACTGCTCCAAGGTTATAACCCGTTAGAATTCCAAGTGCCAAAGGGATTAAAATAATTATTATTACGGTTGGAAATGGAAGATTTCCTATAAGATCTGCAATAATTGCAGTTGAACCTGAAACATCAAACACTTCTCTAAAGATCAGAATTCCAAAAATGGCAAGTGGAAGTTTTACGTTTATTGACTTTTTAATTATATCTAGATACTGCTTAAGATTGATCTGTAGCAAGAAATATAGCAATATAATGCTGAATACAACACCTATCCAAAATGCCCTTATCTGTGGAAAACCCTCTATAAGTTGTAAAAAACCGTAAAATAATATGGGCAATGTTGGAGGCAAAAGAAAAATTAATCCACCATACTCTTTTTTTGCACAAACATCAACTTCTGGTGACTTTTTTATGAATCTCTTTAGGTAGAACAAACCAATTACAATAGAAGCAATAAACGCTGGAATATTAATTAACACCAGATAGTAAATATTAATGTTTGAAAAAGTATAACTGCAAATGAGAATCATTGCAGAGGATATTGGATAAATTGCAAACCAAATATGTCTAAACCATACGTTAAGAAAATTTTTTTCATTTTTTGTTATGTTGTACTTCTCTCCTTCCTCATCTATCATTGGCGCAGAAAGCAGTGCCCCTCCGGGAATGGGCATTAATCCATATACTGCTGGTATCACGCCAAGAGTTCCACCTTTCGAAAAAATTGTTCTTAGGCTGTCTATCAATCTTTTTATTGCACCGGTTTCCTGCATGCCCTTTGCAAGAATAAAAATCAGCAACATAAGAAAGGCAAGCTCTATTGTATTTGTAAAAAACTGTTGATTTTTAAAAGAGTAAAAGGATGCTTCAATCATTGCTTTTGGAATTTCTATAGGCTCTATTTCTTGTAAAGAAAATACCCCCATAACCAACGAGCCAATTATAAGTGAAAGACCGAAGTTGAATTTTTTACGAATTAAGAAAATAATCACGATAAACGAAATAATTGCCCCAACCAGGTTCAACATGGTCTTGAGGGAATAACTACTGGTTTATAAAAACTTGTTAAAAAGAAAATTAAAAGATAAAAGAAGAAAAAAAGATGAATTATTTAGAAATTTTACCTAAAAACCTATACAATGGTGAATTACGCCTCTTGTAACGTCGTTCTTCATCTAGTTCTTCTTCCTTTGCTAGTTCATCACCCTCAAAGCCTTCTTCTGATTTCTCTTTTAAGGCTTCAAGTTCACCACGATCAAGCCAGACCCCGCCACAGGTTAAACAAACATCAACTTCAACATCATCGGCTTTTTCAATATCCATAGTATTCCCACATCGGGGGCATATCATAGGACTTCGGCTTTTAGTACCAATATGTTTAGTTAGGTAATTAGTCAACTTTCTATCTTTCAATAGTTTACCCAGCTCACCTTTATCTAACCATATACCTTTGCATTTAGGACATACGTCAATGACAAGGTTTGGTCCGAAAATCTCTATTTCTTTTTTTTCCATTTCAACCCAGCATCGATGGCATTCATATTTTCTCTCTGAACTAATTTTATCTGCTACCATAAATAAACACCTAGAACATACACCTGAAAACAAGTTCTATGTTTTATTCTTTTTTCTCTTCAACATTCATCGCTGTTGCTTCGTCCCATTTTTCTTCAAATTCCTGACTGAGCCTATCAACAATTTCTTTCTCAACAGTCCAAAAAGCAACTTCATCTTTTTTAAGAGGTCCTGCAAGTATTAAAGCACGATCATCGCCAAGAATAAAATTCCCTTTAATGCCATCATGTTCTTTTGCATCTATGCCATTAAGGATGCTTTTATCTTTACATTGATTTACAATTACCTTGGAATTTTTTGGAATGTCTGCGTCAACTAGATATTCTGCCATAATTCGGGGGTTTACTATCTCAGAGATGTCCCATTTATCCGTATGTTTCGAAGCAGGGGCAACTCTAGTTGTTTTTTTCATCCCAAGCTCAATTGCAAGACCAACTACTACCACTCCAACAATAAAACCCAGCGACAACGCAATAATGTCCATAAATACACCATCCTCAACATTAGAATTACATTGCAGGTTATAATAGTTTTGTTTATATAAATATGGAACGAACATGGGAAATATTTATCTTAAACTTATTTATACTGGGCCCAGAAAGACAGCTAGGGCACAATACAATGGATAACAAAAAAATTGTCAATAGAATAGCAAGTTTAAAAAGAGAGAGAAATGCAATTATTCTCGCTCATAACTATCAACTTCCCGAGATTCAAGATATTGCAGATTTCCTTGGCGACTCTTTAGACCTAGCAAAAAAAGCAACAAAAACAGACGCTGAGAACATCATATTTTGCGGCGTTAGATTTATGGCAGAATCTGCAAAAATTCTAAATCCCGATAAAAATGTCATAATCCCAGATATCAATGCAAAATGCCCCATGGCTGCAATGGTAGATGTAAAACGCCTTGAAGAGTTAAAGGGCAAAAACCCTGATGCAAAGGTTGTTACATACATTAACTCAACAGCAGAAATCAAAGCAATATC
>CAYLKT010000082.1:0-3508 GCA_964384305.1 uncultured Thermoplasmatales archaeon
CTATTCACATCAATTTTTTTTGGTTGAATTGCATCAGAGAGTGGAATTGTAACAAGTTTTCCACAATTTAGAGCAACACAGTAATCAGTTAATCCATCTTTTAGTACTTGTACTGCATAATTGCCAAGTCTTGCTGCAAGAATTCTATCTACTGCAGTTGGTCTTCCTCCCCTTTGAATATGGCCAAGAACGACAACACGCGTTTCAAGACCCGTTTTTGATGAAATCATGCTTGCAACATCTTGCGCTTTTGCTTTTCCTTCTGCAACAATCACAATCCAGCTTACCTTACCTTTAGAATTCCCGTTTTCAATTTCTCTGCACATTCTTTCGATGTCCATGTCCGCTTCGGGAACCAAAACTTCCTCACACCCACCCGCAAGAGCAAGTTCAAGTGCCATATATCCACATTTTCTACCCATTACTTCAACAATAAATATCCGCTCAAGACTTGTTGCAGTGTCTCTAATTTTATCAAGAGCGTCTAAAGAAACATTTACAGCAGTATCTGCTCCAATCGTCAAATCAACACCCGAAACATCATTATCAATTGTTGCTGGAATTCCAATAATAGGAATGTTATATTTACTTGTAAGAACGTGTGCCCCTGTAAGTGACCCATTTCCACCTATTACAACAAGTCCATCTATGTCGTTTTCCTTTATGGTTTTGATTGCCATCGCTTGACCCGATTCCCCATAAAATCTTTTTGATCGGGCCGTTTTTAATACCGTGCCACCCTGATTGATTATTCCTGAAACTGACCTCCGCTCCAAAGGGATCAAATTTCCATCAATAAGTCCATCATACCCTTTTATGACTCCTACAACTTCAATACCAAAGTCAGTTGCAGTTCTAACTACTGATCTTATCGTCGCATTTACCCCTGCACAGTCTCTTGTCAAAACCGCTATTTTTTCCATTGGATGCTTGCCTCACCTTTTGGTATCTTTTATTCAAATAAATATTTATTTTAAACTAGGCATGTGCTTTTTGATTAGTGACTTAATTGTTCCAGATGTTGCCAATGTTTGAACATCTATCTCGACCTGCGAAACAGAATCAATAGATGTAAGCAACTTTATTGTATGATCTTTTTCAAGAAGATTACATCTGACTATCCCTTGCATGCCATCAAATCTAGTAAGGTAAATGCCAAGATCTTTGCATTCTTTGTCAAAAAGCACTTTACATTTTTTTTTAATTGCTACAATAACCTCTGACCTACTAAAAGAAAAAGTTTGTTTGGAATTTATTTCGAACCCAATGTATCTCCTACGTCTGCCTTCCTTTATTATAGTTACACCCCTGCACAAGAAATTTACTCTGACTCAATCCGAGGTGCAAGTAAATATGTAACATGTCCTTTTTTATTGGCTATATCAAACTCAACTTTTATTGGATTGTCATTTCCAAGCATCATTGTTATTTCATCTGCAGCCCCAACTGGCTTTATCATGTTGCTAAAGTAATCTATTGAAAACAGACTTTTACATTTGCTTGGAACTGTAAGACTAGTGAGTAGCTCTTTTGGAAGCTTTAAATTCACAGTATCTGTATCTCCATCTGCAAAAAGTTCAAAACTGTCTTTATCAACAATTATTGCCAAATGATCAGAAACCGACTCAGATGCTCTAACTCCTTTGCTTATTTCTGATGCTTTTAATGTAACCTTTGCAGGAAGATTAAGATCAGGCATTTTGGGATCTGGCATTCCGGCGGTGTCAATAAGTCCCATCTTTCTTACAAGATTTCCGATTTTTATAATTAATCGATTTGTATCTTCATCATATTCAAGTAATATTATATCCCCGGCAGTTGAAAGTCGCATAATGCTAGATAGTTTGTCCATATCGATTCCTAGTTCCATTTCATCTGCCTTGTATTCCTCAAAGGCTTTGTCTTTTATGTTCATATCTACCATTGCAACATGTGCAGGGTCAACTGCCCTCAAAGAAATGCCCTTTGACGAAATATTAAACTTTACTTCATTAACAAGTGGAGACGTTACATCAATTATTCCTTTAAGTACTTCTGATTTTACTTTGGCACTAAACATGCTTATTTTCCTCCCTGACTCTAAAATATAACTAACTGTCTTTTCCTTTGATTAATGCATTTTATGTTTATAACAATGACGGTATTTCAAGTGAATATTTAGGTCATTGAAAAATTTATAAAACTATAAAATTGATAGTAAGTTATTAAGAAGTTTCTACTGCTTTTCCCCATCCAACCGTATGGAGTTTTTTAGCGTTAATATCAAGCAATAAAAAAACATCGTCCTGTGTATACACTATCTGTTTCTCCAACTCCAATGTTATTGTTTTTTCTTTTATATCAACAATTTTTGCGGGTATAGTCTGCATACCCACTGTAACGTGGAGCAACCCTTCTTTTAATTCACTAGAGTAAAACTTATTCTTTTCAAAGGAAAGAGTCACCTTCATGTCTACTTTACATTTTCCAGGAGCACATATGAAAAATCCACGTTTCATCTCTTTTGATACAGCACCTTTTATAGCAAGACCAACTCTCGATCCTGCTTCAGCTTCAGCAAAATCCTTATCTTGCATTTGAATAGAACGTACAATTACTTCTTTGTTTGTTGGCATTAATAGAAGTTTATCATGTTTTTTTATGGTTCCATTTTTTACAAATCCAAGGACCACTTCTCCAACACCTTTAACGCTAAACGCTTGGTCTATCACAACCAATGGAATGTTATCTACAGTACTTTTGGGCTCTGCTTTTTGAAGCAGTTCAAATATTTTTGTGCTGTCTCTTTTGGCAACTATAAACGACTCTAGCGAAGTACCCTTTATTATTGTCTGTACCTGACTCATGTCTGCATAAGAGGGTAATAATATGACCCCTTTAGAAATACCAAACGAGTCAAGCATTATCACAGTTTCTCCTACAGATGGAGTGAGTTTTTCAAAAGAAACTATTGCAAAATCTATACATGACATCATCTGAGTTTTTGCAAATAATTTGCCTTCTGTGGATTGCATGAACGTAAAAATGCAGTCATCTGTTTTTCTGTTGAACATGACAATATCTGTCTCAGATGCTTTTTTTCCCAGATCTTTACCGAGCTCTTCATCGTGAAATATTCCAACAGTAAGATTTTTCATGAAGAGGGCATAGTCAATTACAAAATAAATCTATTTGTCATTCAATTGCTTTTTATAATTATTGTATTATGTCCAAAATGTCCAAAACAGAATAGATTTTGGAAAGACCAAATTAATTTTCAACAATTTCTACGGGAGAGTTTTACAAGAAACAAACATTGCATAACCTGAAAAGGACCTGGGCAAAACATCAAAAGGTGAAAAAGAAAACCTCCCGCACCAACTCGTAAAACCTACAAAATTATAGATAAATACAGAATGACTGCCTTCTACAACCTTTGTTAAGTTGCTATCTTGTGTTGAAATAATTGTTGTATGAGCGCGCGAGTCATTTGAGTACTTACAAAATACAATTGGAGTCCTTGCCCATA
>CAYLKT010000082.1:3608-5335 GCA_964384305.1 uncultured Thermoplasmatales archaeon
AGAATCCAATAGGCCTCATTGTTTCCACACTTTGGACATTTAATTTTTGTCTTTGGAAGGACGTTCATTTGTTCTTTATCTTCAATTAACATTACTTCTTTTTTAACCTGTTTACTCACAATAATATTGCGTCCAGATTTCTTTTTTTCAAAACCACATCTATTACAAACAAGTTTGCCGTCTTTTGGATACATCAACGCCTTACATTTTGGACAAAACATACTATCCACCTCTTTTCAATACGTCATCTATAATCTGCTTGTGATCAAAAGCAAGTGCGGGCAGATTATTAATTTCAAAAAATTTTGCATCTAATGCATCATCTCCTCCGCACAAACTTCCTCCACTAACATTCATTAAATATATAATACTCACCGTGTGCCCTCTTGGATCTCTATTTGGATCAGAATATACTCCCACCAAATCAACGATTTTTGTTTTCAAACCAGTTTCCTCAAAAACTTCTCGCACCGCAGCATCCTCTGTTTTTTCATTATACTCAACAAAGCCACCAGGAAGGGCCCACTCGCCTTTATAGGGATCATTTTTCCTTTTTATCAATAGAACTGCTGCATCTTTAATTATTACTCCATCGGCAGTTAACTTTGGAGATTCATACTTCATGAAGTACAGATGTAACAATGTATATTTAATATTTCACAAAGTTTACACTATGAAAAATATTTACCATTTATTTATGGAAGACATCTAAAATTTGTTCATCGATTCCCAAAAAGAAGGTAATCCTTTTTGAAGTTCTGCCTTCCACATATTAAACATATTTTCGTCGATATTTCCATTTCGCCCAGCATTTCTAAAAAATATTGTGCGACTCTCTTGTAAAACAACATTTCCTTTTACCAAGTACATCCCTTCCTTTTTATAGTGCACATTAACAATGCAAATAGAGTTTATCTATCTTTTTACTAGGTAAATATGCAGGTAAAACTGTGTCAAAGATTAGCAAAGTTTAAGTATACAAAAAAAGATTATAAATTGGGGGAGAAAAGTGAATAAGAAACGTTATTTTGCAATAGCATTGTTTGTTGTAACTATTGTCGTACTTTCTACAATGGCATCGAATTCAGCTGGCTTTCCTCGCCTGAAAAAAAAGCCGACAATAAAGGTTGCATTTATACGGCAAAGATGGGACTGTCTAGAGATTTCTGCAAAACTTGGTATGAAATTATATCGTAGGGAGTTAAAAGTCGCAGAGTCAAAATATAACGTAAATTTTGAAGTTTATGAATTTTGGGACAATAAAATAACTGGAGATGTTCAAAGAGGAAAATTGAGAAAATTAAACATAGATGTTGCTGTTGGCCCAGGAGGATTTGGAGGATGGAATTGCCCTGAAAAATATCGAGAGGAAATAAAAGAATTCGTTAAAAAAGGCGGAGGGTTTTACGGCATATGCGGCGATTCAACGTTTGGTTCTTTAGGGGTAATAAACATGCCACGAGGTTCAAAATATCTTATGCTAAAGATTCTTGGGATAAATAAATTCACACCAATGCTTGGTCTTGCAAACGTTTATACCGATGCCTCTGCGTTAAAAAAAGAGTTACAATATCCATTATATTATAGTAAATTAGATATGATTAGAACAGTCTCAAGTTTGCTTCTTTCCAGAGCGGAAATATACATAGTAAAATCTCAAATTCCCATACAGGAACCCTACTTCGGAAAAAATGTCAAAGTAATGCTTGGAAATGCAGCTCTTGTTG
>CAYLKT010000083.1:0-5236 GCA_964384305.1 uncultured Thermoplasmatales archaeon
AAATCCATATTATATTAACACCAAGATCTCTGAGGTATGGTATTTTTTCAATAATTCCATTAAGGTTTCCACCTATAAAATCAGGTTTATCCCAGCCATCAACATTTTTGAAACCTGCAAACCGATCAATTAAGATCTGATAAATTATTGCGTTTTTAAACCAGTCAACACCACCCATGATAAATGATATGTCTTTTGTACTTTTTAATATGTTTTTCTAACTGTTTTTAAATAACATAAAAAATATGCATTCTTGTGAATAAACTAGAGATTAAGACGATAAAAAACAAAGATGAACTGGATAAGATCATTAGTATTCGTAAAATCGTTTTTGTACAGGAACAAAAAGTCCCCTTGGAACTAGAAATGGATGGTTTCGATCATGAAGCTGAACATTTTATAGCTTATCTAGATGGCAAACCTATTGGGTGTGCAAGAGTTCGAACAAAAAACAACTTCGCTAAACTTGAACGTATTGCAATAATAAAAAAACACCGTGGAATAGGATATGGTAAAGAACTCACAAATTTTTTAATAGATTATTGTAAAAAGAGAAGCTTTGACAAAATCCATCTCCATTCACAAATAGACGTAGTAGGTTTTTACACAAAATGTGGTTTCAAAACTCGTGGTGAAACCTTTCTAGAAGCAGATATAAAACATATCGAAATGTTCTTGAGCATCAACTAAAAGAACAACTAGTTTTTTCATTTTCCACAGTCAAAGATCTCTCACAAGCATAGAGATTTACACCAACATGTTTAACAAGATAATCATATACAAGATTTTGATCGGTAGGTGCACGTGTTTTACAGAGTTCCATTGTATAAGCAATAATCCCATGTTCGCCATACAACCAATTTTCAGAAGTACCAAGAGTGCCACCAAATCTAGGCAACAGATAGGTTTTATTTCTAAAACCATCTTTAAGAAGTTCGTATTTATTTATTTTTGACATGTTTTTACCAATTGAAATGAAAAGTTCTTCATCAGGTGTTGGTAGGCTGGTATGCATCCAAGGATACATCATAACCTCGCCATATGAATGATACGACAAAGAAATACTAATGTTGTGCGTATCTACAAAATTTCTAACACCCTGCGTTTCATTCTCACTAAAAGGATATGGTCCACGATAGTTAAAACTTGAATCTAAAAAGCTTGAAAAAATACCATATTTGAAAGGAAAGACTTGATAGAGACACCAATCGTACCCATAGTTCCTGTTAAGATTAACCCCGTAAGATGTAACCTTTTTTCTAAGCCCAAATGGACCATGATTGGGAGCACAGTTTTTACGAGTGTTTGCCTCAACGCCATCAGGACTCACCATTGGGATTACAAAAATTTGAGTATTATTAATGATATTTCGTACACGATCTTCAGAAGGATCTTCATCAACTAACCCATCGCAGTCATTGTCAAAACCATCAATAATGTCTTCATTAATCTGTCCATCCAGATCATCATCAATGTTTTCTTTTCCATAGTTTTCAACCATGTGTTCTATAAAATAGATTAAAACCTCAAAGGATGGTTTCTCGTTTCCGTGATGGGCACCCATTAGCAAAATGCCTGGTTCATCTTCATCATTGCTAACATTGTCAGATAGTTTTACCATCCAAATATCTCGCCCTTCATAGGTTTTACCAAGTGAAGTTAGCAACATAATGTCAGAATGATTAACGCTTAAATTTTGTAATAGATCAGTCATTTTTCGATAGGTATAATATTCATATGTTTCGTCGGTTGTTTCTATATTGTTAACACTGCCCACTGCTGAAGTAATTCCTATAAGTAAAAATAAGATGATATAAATAAATACATCTCTAAATAATTTGTTTTTCATTTTTTACCCCAATAAAAATGAGTTGACTTCATGTTATAAACTTTTTCTATGTGGAAAAAGATAGACTAACAAAAATCATAGACAATCTGTTTTTGCTCCGTGTTTTCTAAGATTGCGGACATACAATTTGCCCCATGTAAATGCTATTAAAGAGCCGATAATATTTGCAACAACGAGCCCAATCCATACACCAGCTAGGCCTAAACCCAATATATTAGAAAATATCCAGGCCAGGGGAAGTATCAATACTATAGTTCTAAAAACTGTTACGATAAGAGAATACATACCTTTTCCTGTACCCTGAAACATAGAACTGGAAAACATACCAAAGGCAACTGCAGGATAGAAAATGCATACAATTCTTAAAAAATTTGTCAGATCTTCCGGTCGAACTGAGTTTTCTGCTTGTGTAAATGCCATGGTTATCAAAGGTGCCAAGATGAAAGTTGCCAATGCAATAATTGATCCAATAATGGCTCCTATTTTTATAGCATACATATAGGCAGTATCTAGTTTTTTGTAATCCTTTGCACCATAGGCTGCACCAATTACAGTAACAACAGCAGTGGCTATCCCGGAAAGCGGCATTGTAGCCGTTGTTACTACTCTCCATCCTGCTGAAAACACTGCAACTCCGTTAGTACCTCCAACGCCAACAAGGATGAAATTCATCATAAGCATCATAATCGACATCGATAATTGAGTTATGGATGCAGGCAGTCCAACTCTAAAAATATCTTTGACAATTAATTTATCAAAATGAAAATCGTGGAAAGTAAAAGAAACATATGTATCTTTCTTCAAGAAAAGCCAATTGAAAAGAAATGTGGATGAAATACTCATGGATAAAACTGATGCCCATGCAGCACCAGCAACACCAAGACCCAACGCATTGATTGTAATGCCACCTAAAGTGATATTTTCATAGATGAAAAATGGATCCAATACAATATTCAACCCTGCACCAAGCGTTATAGCATACATGGCACGTTTAGCATCTCCCTCACTACGCAGTATGGCATTTGAAACAAATGAAAAAAACATAATTACAGATCCTAGTGCTATTACATGTGCATAAGATGTTGCCATAGCTGCAACTATGCCCCCATTCATCAAACTGAAGATATTCTCGGCAAAAACAAAAAAAGGTATTGAAAAAGATATAGCAAGTACTAGCATTATAATAATTGTGTGAACTGCTACATTATCAGCACCCTTTTTGTCATCGGCACCTATCCTTCGAGATATTGCTGCTCCTCCGCCTACTCCAAGCCCAGTGGCGAATGCTAGGATCATGAAAAAGAATGGAAAAACAAAACCAACAGCAGCAAGAGCATTGGCACCCAAACCTGATACCCAAAGACCATCAACTAGGTTATACAGTGTACTAACTGACATTGCCAGCATCATTGGAATGGCAAGTCTAATAACGGCTTTCTTCGGCTCCCCAAGGAGTGTTTTAACGCCCTTGGTTTCATTTGATTGACTTTTACTCACAAGACAAGGACATCAACAAATTCTATTTCAAATTTATGATAAAACACGATTAAATGAGCGATATTGTTTGCCCATACCATTTAAATATAACTTCTCTTATTCCGAGTGTTATATGGCATTATGGCAAGGGAATTCAAGAAGAAGTGAAACTGGTCGAAGAATACGTTATGCACGCGGTAAAAGGAAATTTGAAATAGGGCGAGAATCACAGCTAACAACTATTGGGGCTACAAGACTAAAAAAAATACGAACCATGGGAAACAACAGAAAAACCAGGGCAAAGACTGTTGATATGGCTTATGTCATTGACCCTGAAACAAATAAAACAACAAAAACTGAGATAACTTCAGTTGTAGAAAACTCAGCAAACATCCACTATGTTAGACGTAATATCATGAACAAAGGGGCAATTATCGATACAAAACTTGGAAAAGCACGTGTGACATCACGTCCCGGTCAGATAGGCACAATAAATGCCGTGCTATTATCTAAATAAAAATTTCGTTGTGATAATTATGGTCTCCAAAGGAGAAGACAAATACGTTGTTTGGCCAATTTATTTTGACAAATCAATTTCAAGACTTGCGGGCAGAAAGGTTTCTAAAAAGCATGCTGTTGAAAAACCAACAGCAGAGAACATTTCAAAAGCCGCCAAATCACTCGGTTTTAACCCCATTCTTGAAAAAGAATGCGCCCATCCATCAAAAAATTGGAAAAAAGATGGAAGGGTACTTATTGACAAAAAAGACTCCAAAAGCAAACTTTTAGTGAAAATTGCTAATAGACTTTAATGCCTAGTAGACGTCCGCGTTTATTAACTATTAGTCGAGTTTACTTCTTAATAACTTTATTAATTCTAGTTTCTAACTCTAAGATTTCAAATGGTTTTTCTATGTAATCTTCTGCAAGAAATCCTCCAGCATTTTTGGCAATAACATCGGTTCTTGCTGTTAAAAAGATTATAGGGATATTTTTCCATGAGTCATTCTCTTTTAATCGAGCTAAAACTTCCCAGCCAGTCATGCCGGGCATCATTATATCCAGTAGGATAATGTCTGGAAATTCATTATTTTCCAAATACTCGAAGCACTTTTCTCCACTAGCAGCATATACAATTTCATAATTGGGATTAACATCCTCAAGACCATATTTAACAGTGCGACCTAAATCCGGATCGTCATCAACCACCATGATTACTTTTTTCATCAGTTACCTCAATCATTTTCTATATATTTAAATGCAACACGTTTAATTGTCGGCTTCACTAGCTTTTTCTGATTTAAGAGTAAAGTAAAATGTTGTACCACAACCAGGCCCCTGGCTCTTGGCCCAGATTTTCCCGCCGTGTTTTTCAACAATCCGCTTACAAATTGGGAGCCCCAGTCCAACACTATCCATTTCATGTCTTGATTCATCTGCTTTATAAAACTCATTAAATATCTGGCTAATTTGTTCAGAAGTCAATCCAACTCCATTATCTGTTACAGAGACAGTTACAAAATCATCTTCTTCTTTTGCATCAATAATGACTTTACATCCATGTTGGGAGTATTTGGCAGAATTCGATAGCAAATTATCAAATAGCTCATCTAGTCGAAGTATATCTGCTTGCACACATAGTTTTCCATCAACCAAATTTTCGATTTTAATATCTTGTTCATTAAAAAGAAATTGTTTATTACTAACCACTTTGTTAACTTCTTCATATAAATTTGCATCTCCAATTTCTAACTGAACATTAGATGAATTGAGGCGAGCAAGTCTTAACGTTTTAATTACAAGATTTTTCATGTAATTAGCGTTTTTTATTATAAGACCAAGTAGCATTTCCAACTCTGGATCATTTACTCTTTTTTTAACAATGGGAAGAAGTGTCACAATAGGTGAAAG
>CAYLKT010000084.1:0-5203 GCA_964384305.1 uncultured Thermoplasmatales archaeon
TCAACATGACAGTTATGTTCATAATACTTACAATTGTTGGAGTTATTATAATGCTGTATCCATCCTTAAACAAAAGACTTCAAAAAAGGTAAGCTCGGCTTTTAGATGAAAAGAGGCTTTGCCCTTTTATTCACGTTTGCCCTTAAAATAAGAAATTTGACCTTAAATTAAGGGTGGTAGGAAGAAAACATGCAATATTCACATGAACGTAATTCGATTAAAGAATTATTCAAAGAATTCATTACATTTAACATTGTTCTTATGATATACGGTTATATAATAACTAAAATTTTTAACACCCCACTCATTCTTTCTTTGCTTTGGCTATTGCTTTCTAACATATTATATGTACTACAGGATACAAATATAATCAGAACTAGGTTTAAAAGATATGTTTGTATTTCGCCATTGTGAACCTCCCATCAATAAATTGACAGGCATCTGTTTACAGGTTCCCACGGGTCTTCCCCATGTTCATCCCTGCTTTTAGCCGTTCATCTTGGCATCGAAGGAGTGTTTCATATGCAATGTTATAAGGAGCATTGATATCAGCATCTATTTTTAGACCGCAACTGTGGCATAAGATGTATGATTCGCCACTTGGTAGCCATTTACGGGACACAAGATGCGACCCGCACTGATGACAATCATTAGAACCCCTTTCAGAGACAAGCAATGTATCATAACCACGTTCAGCACGTCTCAACGCAATAAACTGGCGTTGCCTGGCATATGACCATTTGCTGATGCGTTTACGCAGTTTTGGCATGCCATTGCCACGGTACATCATCTTTCTGAAATTGGTGTCACCGATACCGATTAAAAACCTCTCAGAGAGTTCTGCTATCTGATTTGCAATCTGCCAGTCATATTCTTTGGCTACATTGAAACGTTTACTTCGCAACTGTTTCAACTTACCATGTTGATTTGCATTTTGCAGTTCGGAAATCAGCTTATCATATTTCTGGAGAATTTTCTGCTTCTTTTCATCGCATATCATTCCTTCAAAAGGTATGCCATCTTTGTCTGAAGGCAGCAATACGATTCCTGCACTATGATTCAGACCCTGGTCAATACCTCCTACAGAACTTGGTTGTTTATCAGCAATCTCCTTTTGAATGGAGATGTGAACATAATATTTACCATCCTTCTTGATGATTTCAAAATCTTTTATCTCTGCATCTTTCAACTGTTTAAGATGATACTTTGACGGATTAAGTGGAATATTGATGGTTTGCCTTTTTTTCAAAGTTGACATATGAACCCATAACGGTGACAATTTGCTTTTTTTATTCCATTCAATTTTGCCTGTTCGTGTATCAATACGACAAGATGTCTTATGATTGAAATCTGGTGCTGTTGGCTCTTTCTGAAGAAACTTCCACAAATAAACCTCATTGTCTCTGCGAATGACATTCTCTAATATCCGTAGCCAACCATCATGCACTTTCTTGTATGATTTCCAAGACCATATTGCCTTGTCAACACATTGGTCAACAAAACCTGCTGAAAGTTTTGTCTTTCCAGCAATATCGTTTTCTTTGACAAGTCTGCGGATGTTCTTTCTGGTCAACTCAGTGTCTTCGTCAATAAGACTTGAAATGCATTTGATGCAATATGTAATTCTTGCAGTGGTATTATCAAGTATGCTCTGTTTGAATTTAGTTGTTGTATAATGCACTGGAATTTTAACGGTCTTTGTTACTCGCATAGCAATACTGTTCCTACGCCTTATTATATCGTCTGACCTTTATATACTATATCCTGAAATGTATACTGTTGTATACACTGTTTTCTCATTATTGAAGAACGGAAAAGCAATTCATCCACCCAATGAATTAGTTGGTCTTCTTGTTACTTGCTACGAAAGTGATATAACGTATCCTTGTATTTTACCATTCTAAGAAAGATGCAGTAGTTTTTTGTTGGAATATTCATATTTTATCCCCCCTAGTTTTTACTACTGCATCATTCCTCTTTACCTAAGTGGCTATCATTTCCCACTTATCCCAGATAACTTTTATAAGCTAGCATGTGATTAGGATTTATTGTATAATTCATAAGAAGGTGTAGTTATGAGCAGAGATATAGATAAATTGATATTGGATACTGATAAAGAGATTGAAAAGCTGAAAATTTTTAAAGCCAAACAGGAAGAATTGAAACAGTTACAGACTGAAATTAGTATTGCTGATGAAAAACAGCCAATCAAAACAAAAGCCAAGAAGCAGAAAAAGGTCAAAAAACATATTACACTTCCAAAAATTACAATATCCTCACGCATCCGCAAGCTGACAGTATCAGTCATAGTCTTTTCGGTAGTCATTGCAGGTTTACTGTTCATTAATCCAGTGCGGGCAGCAGACCCAGCTATCAACTTTGCAGACCCTGATGATGGCGGGACGTTTGCCGATACGAACGATGGCGATGGTGTGAATTGGGTTGTAAATGTTACTGATGCTGACCCTAATTTGGCATGGGTGAAACTGTATTCAAATGATTCAGGTTCATGGGTGGAATTCTATGACTCTGGTGCTCTTGGCGGCGGTGTTGCTTATCATAATGTAAGTGGTACGAACGGCAACTGGACAGGTTCGTGGACTACGTATTGGTATAACATCAGTGCAGACGATGGCACAACGCATGACACTACTTACAGCTTTACGACTGCTTATCAGTGGGGATATCCTGAGATGGCAAAATTCGGCGGTGATGTTAACTCTTATTCAATGGGAGGTATGCCATACAAGAATAATACGGGTGAGTACTATTTGTCGTTGTGTGATTGTACTGGTCATGATGTCGAGGTTAAACAGTCAACTACTGGTACAAACTGGAGCTTAATGGACCATAGTGATGTTGATATCAGTGCACAGGGTAACCCCGATTTGGGGGTATGGGATTTCTTTACTTATAACAACGAGCCAGCTTTTTTCTATGTTGAAGATGGAGATTTAGGATATTTTACAATAGCACATACCAGTGACGGAGGAGCATCATGGAGTGCGACATCAACTGGGATACTAGGGCGAGGATGGGTTACCGAAACCAGTTATGGAAGATATGGAACGGGAGCAGCAATAAAATATTATGATGGATACTGGCAACTTGTAGCGGGACGGGCTGAGGGTAGCAATAAGGTCCATTGGTATCTAACTCATTATAGAGGAACACCGTGGAACACTTGGTCATTATTATCAAATCTTGAAACAGGTACTGGTTATGGGGCTTTTGACGAGGGTGATTACTTCACCCCCAGTCTGGCTTTGTTTGATGGCACACTTCATCTAACATACAGAGATACAGATGACGACCTACACTGGTGTACATATAATGGTATAAGCTGGACTGACAAGGGAGATATAGAAGCAGACATCGGCTATGGATGCAGTATGGTAAAAGACTATGTGAACGACCAGCTTGTGCTTGTCTATGCCGATGGAAGCAATGATTTAAAATATCGTGTGAATACCGATGGTGCGTCATGGAGCGATGCATGTACAATCAATACAGATGCATCTTTTTACTATCCGCAAGTAAATTACATAGATGCCAGACTTGTCATAGGGGTAAGCTGGAATAAGCGTGGGACATGGAACGTCTACACAATATCGGCACCAGGATATGTTGGACGTACATCTGGTCTAAATGTAACATATAATCGCATACAGTTTCCAGACGCAAATCCAGATGGTACGAATATCAACAGCACGGTCTTCAGCCTGAAGAATATCGACAACAGGGACATTGTTACGATTATGTGGCACTTCGAGGACATAGGGGATATAGCCAATGCAAGCAACTTCAAGGTTTGGACGAACATGAGTGGAGCATGGACGAGCATTGGTACTACTGGTGCAGATGGAGATGTAGCAACTCTTGACATCAGTGGTCTAATGGCTGGAGGCGGAGAATGGATACCTGGTCAGAGTACTTGGTGGAAGGTCGAGATACTGGATATAGGGTCAGTCAGCGAGAGCGTTCATACGACAGATGAGGATATCTGGTATATGGTAACATTTGCGTGAGACTAGAACATTATGGTTAGAGGATTGAAATGCGTGGAAGGGCACCATCAAAAAAAGAACTTGAATGTCGGCTTAATTTATATAAACAAGGATTGAGTGACCATAAAATTGCCAAAAAAATAGGTATATCTCATCAGAGCATCCAAGCATGGAGAAATAGAAATAATTTACAAGCAAATAAAAAACAAGGAGGGCAAGTAATAGAACTAGATTTCAAACCTTCTTGGGAATTAGGATACATAATAGGTCTTACTGTTGGTGATGGTTCGTTATGCAAACATCAAAGAGGTTATACATTAGATTTCAGGTCTACAAGAAAAGATTTTATCGATTTAATTGAAAGTATGTTGATTAAAACATTTCCGCAATTAGCAGCTACAAGATGTACTTTTTTTGCAGATACTGAAACACCATCAAGAAATAAATATCATGTTAGATACTATTCTGTATCATGTTCGTCAACAAATCTTTATTATTTTCTTAAAAAATATAAAAAGGATAATGGCATTTGGTATATTCCAAATGACCAACCAAATATCGTCAAATATGGATTTATTGGGGGGATTATTGATGCTGAAGGAAACATAGCGAAGTCGTGTGTCAGAATTTTTAGTAAACATAAAGAAAATTTGATTAGACTTAAAAGTTTGTTACAAGAGTTTAGATTTATTTATGGGAAGTTATCAATATTAAAAGAATCAGTATACGTTTTAACAATTAATGGTAGAAGAAATCATAAATTATTATTAAATAAAACAAAATTACCTTATAAACAAGCACAGCTTAGAAAATATGTGGCACAAAAAACATATCACTATACGGCAGAAGAATATTGGAATGTAATGGAATTAAGAAAAAACGGATTTGGAAAAACTAAAATATCAAAAAAAACTGGTTTACCCATAGAAACTATTTCCAATTGGATATACAAAGGTATAATGCCTTCAAGTTTAAGATTAGCAAAAAAATATGGAGATTCATTTCAAGATGGATAGAGTCATATGGAAATTAAAAAGAATTGCAGTTACTGCAATGCTTCTAGTTTCTATATTCATTGTTTTTAGTACGTCAGTTGAAGCAGCACCAGGTGGCAATGTGACAATATCAAATATCAGTCCCGTCAATGAATCAATAGCTGTTGAAATAGTAGGTGTTCCAGAAGATGGCGGATATGT
>CAYLKT010000085.1:0-5190 GCA_964384305.1 uncultured Thermoplasmatales archaeon
AAAGTGCAGGGGAAGGGATTTGAACCCTTGGACTCCTTCGAGACAGGATATCTCATCGAACCCTTAGATTTTTTTAAATAAGATCTTAAGTCCTGCGCCGTTGGCCAAGCTTGGCTACCCCTGCACAATGAATAAGAGTACAATGCGGACACCGGGACTCGAACCCGGGCTGAAGGCTTGGAGGGCCCTAATCATAACCGCTAGATCACATCCGCATAATCTTAGGTGGAAATATGTTTACTATTTTAGTATTTTGCCATCAATAAAACACCGATATCTTGCCTTTTGGGGAAACAGCCCCGTTCAAAAAACTTAGAAAGAAATATTTAACTATAAACTACACATTCCTAAAAGCAGGAAAGTAAAATGCATGACATAAAGCGCATCATCATACCTGTTGATAACTCCGAGGTTTCAAAATTGGCAGTTAAAAAAGGTGTGTTTTTTGCAAAGCTGTTAGGCATTGACGCGAAAATAATTTCTATAAATGATACCCACCAATTCATTTCTTCTGTGGTCTTAGGAGAGAAGTTAAGAAAAGAAGCAGAATCTTTTCTTGAAGATTTTAAAAAAATTGTTGAAGAATTTAAGGTGAATATTGAAACGGAAATCCTTTCAGGAAAACCTGCTGAAGAAATTGTCAAATATGCAAAAGAAGATGATTTGATAGTAATGGGGCACCATGGGCAAAAGAAAGGAATTGAACAATATATGGAAAAAAGTGTATCAAGAGAGGTTGTCAAAAATGCACCATGTGCTGTTTTAGTTGTAAGATCCAGATGAAGTGGGAATGCAAGAGAAAAAATGACGGAAGTCTTTCAATATGGAAAAGTAACTGAACTCGAATACAGTTTAGGGAAAGGGCAGAAAAAAATTAATATGCAGGGTACAACTTGAAGAGGAAAATAAAAATCTAATTGTAGAAAAATTAGATTCACTTTCTGGAAAACTTGGGAAATTTATAGATAAGTCAGTTAAACGAAAAAAAGAAGAAATAACAAGAAAGAAGGGCATCAGACCATAAGCCAGATCTATTCCTTTTTGTCATCATCTTTCACTTTATAATCTGCATTTATTGTTTTATCATCATCAGGATGTCCTGACCAAGATTCCTGTTGAGATGGATCTCCAGAAGAAGCTTGCTGTTGTTGAGCCGCTTGTTGTGCTGCCTGCTGATAAATTGCAGTCGATACCTTTTGTATTACTTCTGAAAGTTTATCAGTTTCCTCTTTTATTTTATCCATATCGTCGCCAGCAAGTGATTCTCTTAGTTCTTTTAATGCATCTTCAATGCTTTTCTTGTCTTCATCAGACAATTTGTCTTTAAGTTCATCAAGTGTTTTTTGTGCACTGTGTGCTAAAGAATCACCATTATTTCTGATTTCCACTTTCTCTTTTCTCGTTTTGTCTTCTTCGGCATGTTCTTCAGCTTCTTTTTTCATTCTGCTTATTTCTTCATCCGATAGTTTCGTGGATCCAGTAATCCTTATGGATTGTTCTTTTTCTGTACCCAAGTCTTTTGCCGATACATTTATAATCCCATCGACATCGATATCAAACGAGACCTCAATTTGTGGAATTCCTCTTGGCGCAGGCAATATTCCATCCAAGTGAAAACGCCCAATACTTTTATTGTCTGTAGCCATTGGTCGTTCCCCTTGTAAAACGTTAATGTCAACACTTGTTTGGCTGTCAGCTGCTGTCGAAAATATCTTTGATTTTTTGGTAGGTACCGTTGTATTTCTATCAATTAATGGAGTTGCAACACTGCCAAGCGTTTCTATGCTAAGTGTTAACGGAGTTACATCAAGAAGCACTATATCTTTATCGATATCACCCGACAAAACTCCTGCCTGAATTGCCGCACCTATTGCAACACATTCCATTGGATCTACGTTTCTCTTGGGTTCTTTTCCAAAGATTTTTGCAACTTTCTTTTTTACGAGCGGGATTCTTGTTGTGCCCCCAACAAGTACAACATGATCAATATCTTCAGGCTTTAATTTCGCATCTTTTAATGCTTGTTTACATGGCCTCTCAGTTTTATCTACAATTAAGCCAATGATTTCCTCAAGTTTTGCTCTGGTAAGTCTTAGTTCAAGATGTTTCGGTTCGTTATCAATTACTGTAATGTATGGTAAATTGATATCGGTCTGAAGAGTTGATGAAAGCTCCATTTTTGCTTTTTCAGCTGCTTCAAACAGTCTTTGAAGGGATTTTGCATCTTTTCTCAAATCAACATTGTTTTGTTTTTTGAATTCTTCGGCGAAATAGTCAACAAGTACCTGGTCCATATCTGAACCGCCAAGTTGTGTGTCTCCATTCGTTGAAAGTACTTCAAATACACCTTCACCAACTTCCATCAAAGTAATATCAAAAGTACCGCCACCAAAGTCATATACTGCAATTGTATGATCTCCTTTTTTGTCAAGACCATATGCTAACGATGCAGCAGTGGGTTCGTTGATAATACGTTTCACGTTAAGACCCGCAATTTTGCCAGCATCTTTTGTCGCTTGACGTTGATCATCATTAAAATAAGCTGGAACAGTAATGACTGCATCAGAAATTTTATCACCAAGAAAATCCTCTGCATCCCTCTTGATTTTTTGCAAGATATATGCACTTATCTGTTCAGGAGAATAGGATTTACCATGAAGTTTTATCTTCTCACCAGATCCCATTTTACGTTTTATTCGATGAACTGTCCCTTCAGTGTTTGTAACCGCTTGCCGTTTTGCTGCTTCTCCTACAAGCATCTCACCATCTTTTGTAAATGCTACAATTGATGGAAAATACGTTTGGCCTTCAGCACTTTTTATTATTGTAGGTTTGCCGGCCTCCATTACAGCCACTTCTGAGTTCGTGGTACCAAGATCTATACCAATTATTTTTCCCATATATATTCACCTCTAGTTTTTGTTTTCATTATTTTTTACAACAATTACTTGAGAAGGTTTCACTACCTTACCATCTATCGTAAAGCCTTTTTTTACTTCTTCAATAATTGTATTATCTTCACATTCGGCTTTTTCTACAGCCATTACTGCGTGATGAACATTGTGATTAAATTTTTCACCCACGCATTTTATATAATCTATTTTCTCCCTTTCAAAGAGATTTTTAATATTTTTGATTACGATTTCAAGAGCTTCTTTAGGATTGTCATCTAAAATCGCCTTTTGCAATATTTCCTCTAAATTGAGTAACTCTGAAATGTATTTTTCTTTTGTTTTTTCTTCTGCAAGTCTTATTTCTTTTCCCATTCTTTTTTGCAGATTTTGAATATCTGCATAACTTCGAAGTAATTTCTCATCCTTCTCTTTTAAATTTTTTTTTAAATTATCTATTCTTTTTTTAAAGTTCGAAGACGAGGTTTTCTTTTTTTCTGTAGATTTTTTAGTTGTCATGTACACCACGCATCAAAAATCAAAAAAAGAAAAAAAGGGAAAAACCCTACATCATGCCGTCCATGCCTGGTGGCATACCACCCATACCGCCTGGAGGCATTCCGCCTGGAGGCCCGCCACCGCCACCGCCTCTTGATGCAATTACATCGTCGATTCTTAGGATCATTCTTGCGGCTTCGGAAGACGCATCGATTTCTTGTATGCTTAGACGGAGTGGTTCAACGACATTGTTTTTCATCATATTCTCTACTTTACCAGCATGTACATTTATTCCTGCGTATTTATTGCCACTCTTGTGTGCAGACCTTATCTCAAGCATCATGTCAATTGGATCAAGACCTGCATTTTCGGCCAGCGTTTTTGGGATTACTTCAATTGCATTTGCAAATGATTCGATCGCCATTTGCTCACGTCCACCAACAGATGGTGCATAGTCGCGTAATGCCATTGCAACTGCAGTTGCAGCAGATCCTCCACCAGCAGTCATTTTTCCATCTTCAAGTGCTACTTTTACAACGGATAATGCATCGTGAAGTGCACGCTCTAGTTCGTCTACGATATGGTCAGTTGTACCGCGTATTAGAAGTGATACTGCTTTTGGATTTTTGCAACCAGTAACAAATGTCATCTTGTCGTCACCTATTTTCTTCTCTTCCACTGCTCCAGCATTACCAAGATCTGCAGATGAAAGTCCATCTAGGTTTCCGACAACCTTTGCCCCTGTTGCTTTTGCAAGTTTTTCCATGTCTGATTTCTTTGCACGTCTTACAGTGTAAATACCAGCTTTTGCAAGATAATGCTGTGCAATATCATCAATCCCCTTTTGACAAACGAGGACGCTTGCACCACTCTTTTTAACTTTTTCGACCATCTTTTTGATCATTCCTTCTTCTTCATCGAGGAATGCTTGTAGTTGTGTTGGGTCCTGTATTTGAATTCTTGCGTCTACCTCTGTTTTTTTGACTTCAAGCGCTGAATTTACAAGCGCAATTTTTGCATTTTTAACAAGCTTGGGCATACCTTCGTGGACTCGCTCTTTGTCGAGGATAATTCCTTTTATAATTTCTGTGTTTCCGATGCCCCCGCCTTGTTTCTTTTGTATTTGTATGTTGTCTAAATCTACAACAGTTTTACCATTGATTGTTTCTGTAATACTTGTAATGGAATCTACAACAACATCTGCAAGGGCATCTTTTTCTGAACTTGCCCCCTTACTTGCCATAGAAGTCACTGCAATATTTTTAAGGGTTTTCTTATCGCCTGGCTTAATATCTATCGAAAGTTTGTTGAGAGTGTCTTTTGCTTTTTGTGCAGCGAGGTTGTATCCACCACAAATTACTGTTGGGTGAATGTTTTGCTCCAATAATTCGCCTGCATACTTCAGAAGTTCTCCTGTTAAAACTACTGCACTCGTTGTTCCATCTCCACATTCTTCATCTTGAGATTTTGCAACTTCGACAATCATTTTTGCCGCAGGATGTTCGACATCTATTTCTTTTAAAATTGTTGCCCCGTCGTTTGTTACAACTACGTCGCCCATCGAATCAACAAGCATCTTGTCCATACCTTTTGGACCAAGTGTTGATTTCACTGCATCCGATATCGCTCGTGCTGCCATAATGTTGTTACTTTGTGCTCCTTTGCCTCTTTCTCTTTTTGTCCCTTCTTTTAGGATAATTATAGGTTGTTGTCCATTCATCATAATTTTCTTTTGCCTCCATATAAATATGCTATAAAGCGAAGAGATGTATATGACCACTTCTATATAAGCATTGTGGTC
>CAYLKT010000086.1:0-3289 GCA_964384305.1 uncultured Thermoplasmatales archaeon
ATATGTTTTCCCCCATTTATTCTTATATTTGCTCTAACTATAGGAGGTTTTCACTCTCTATAGTTTAATATTTAGCGCCAGTAGTATATATAATTTGCCTTATATAAAGTATTATATTAAAATAGGCGAAAATAATATAAAGAATAAAATTTTAGGATTATTTATTTAGAAAAATTTCTTTGGTCAACAATGTCCTTAAAACGAAGTATTGCAATGGATGTTAGAAACAGAATTCCCATGATAAGAACAATTGTAGCTCCTGGTGGAAGATCAAACTCTAAAGAAAGAATTGTGCCAGTAAAGGATGTGGCAATTCCAAGGATTATTGCAAAAATCATCATTTTTTTAAGATCGCAAGTAAAAAGTCCAGAAACTGCCGCGGGAATTGTAAGCATTGCAATAACAAGAACTACACCTACAATTTTTATAAGTACTACAGTTGCAAATGCAATAAGTATAAGTAAAAGCATGTACAAAATGTCGGTATTCATTCCAGATATTCGTCCAAATTCTTCATCAAACGTTAGAATTTGAAAATCTTTGTACAAGAAGATTATAATGATGATTATTGCGGTAACTAACCCTGCCATAATATAGAGATCCTGCATTTTTATAAGAAGAATATTTCCAAAAAGAATGCTTATAGGGTCCTGAACAAGAATCTTGCTTTTGTCAACCGAATTTAAGAATAATACTCCAAGTGCCATTCCAATAACCCAAATTGCACCAATTGTTGAGTCTTCTCTAAATTTTTTTCTAAACGATGGAAAACTAAGAATTGTTGCTGAGACAATAGCAAAAAGTAGCGCTCCAAACATCGGTTCAAACCACATCCAACCAAGATAGGATTGCAGAAAATATGCAAATCCAATGCCTCCAAATGTAGTATGTGCAATGCCTCCCGAAACAAAGACAAGTCTTTTTACGACGACATATGTCCCGATAATTCCACAGACAATACTCGAAAGAAACGTGGCGATAAACATTCTTTGCACAAAGGGAAGTTGCAATAACTCTGCAATGTATTCAAACATTTATTTTCACCTATGATTTTTCATTATTATGTTTTTCAAGTACTCTGTGAGGTACGCCGTGTGCAATTAAATCTACAGGGCAGTTATAGCTTGCTTCAAGCATTTCTTTTGTTATTACTTTTTCATTATGTGTGAACATGTATCTATTTAGACAGGCAACTTTGTTTACATAAGAAGAGATCACGCCAATATCGTGTGTGACGAGAACTATTGTTATTTTTTTATTAAGTCCTTTTAAAAGCTTATAAAAACTTTCTTGCATATTTTGATCAATGCTTGCCGTTGGCTCATCTAAAAGTAAAATTCTTGGATTTGAAACAAGCGCTCTTGCAACAAATACTCTTTGTCTTTGTCCGCCAGAGAGTTCACTTATGCGAGTGTCTTTGAAATCCTTCATCTTGATGATATCAAGTGCCTTTCCTGCAATCTTTTTATCTTGATCTGAATAAAATGGAGAATTGCCTCTTATGCTTCTTCTTCCCATTAAAACAACTTCCCAAACAGATATTGGGTATGCTCTGTCATGTTCGACATACTGTGGGACATATCCAACAATTTTTCTAGCAATTTTTGGTGCTTGTCCATAAATTTTAACTTTACCGCTCATAGGTTTTAATAAGCCAAGTATGGTCTTTAAGAGGGTTGATTTACCTCCTCCATTTGGACCGATTACTCCAAAAAAATCTTTATCTTCAACTTTAAAGTTAATATTTTCAATTACTGGCTTTTTTTTGTAACCTGCGGTAAGATCAATAGTTTCTATTGCAAGAGTTTTTGCCGTTATATCACCTTTAGGAACATATATTAGCAGTCTAAATATTTTTGTAAGATGTAATGTAGAATCTAACTTTTATTGGAACCTTCTATGATCCCAGATGCTAGTTCTCGTATTGTTGTGTTATAATCATCCATCAGAGGATTTGCAAAAACAATCTCTCCACCAATTTCTTCTGCTATTACTTCTGCTGTTGAAGTGTCAAACTGGGGTGCAACAAAAATTACTGTTATATTCAAATTTTTTGCTTGGTTGATTACCGATGCAGCACTATCTGGTCCAGGTTGTTTTCCTTCGTTCTCTATTGCAATTTGCTTGAAATGATAGGCATCACCAAAATATCCCCATGCTGGATGGTAAACCATAAATGATTGGTTCTTGTAAGGTTCAAGCATCTCTTTTACATCGTTATTGAGCTTGTCTAGTTTTTGGATGTATGCCTGATAATTATCATAATATTCAGACTGGTGGGTGGAATCTATTTCGACAAGTCCCTCGTATACGACTTTTGCCATTTTTTTGAAGTTTTCTGGAGATGTCCATATATGTGGATCAGACCCTTCATGTTGGTCTTGCTCATTTTTATTATGTTCGTATCCATAATGTTCATCAAAAGAAACAACATCAATTTCTTTGGAACAGTCAAATACCTTCAAATCGGGATTTTGTTCAATGATTGTATCCATGTAAGTTAACTCGAATTCTACGCCTGAACCAACCTTAAAATAGGCACTTGCCACTGCAACTTTTTTTAACTGTTCAGGTGTAAGTTCAGATGAATGTGGACTTTGTCCAGCAGGAACCATGACCGTCACATCAATGTAATTTCTACCGATTGCCTCGACCATTTCGACTTGAGGTACAATTGTGACGATTATGCCTATCGCATCACTGTTTTGAGAAACATTTTCTTGACATCCTGTAAATAAGATAGTAATTATTAGCGTTATACATATAATTCCCAAGACAAACAAATTTTTTTTTCTCATATTTTATTTGCCCCCCAATTCACAAAACTTTGTGCCCAAGGACAATTTTTCAGTTGCTTAATATCGATTACTGTTCCTAAAGAAAAATCACAGCAACATGCAGAGTTTTTATTTGTTTTTTCAAAAATTTTTGACATTACTTCATTGCTCATTGATGGGTCAATTCGAGATGCTTCTCTACATGCATCTTCGTGAGATATGCCAAGTGTGTCCTGCAGAAATTTTTCAAGGGCATGATGTCTTCTAAATTCATTTTTAACAATTTCAATCGCTTTTTCATTCAGCAAAAGGCCTTCTCTTGTTTTATAACTGCCATATCCAAGAATTTTTAACCTGTGCATTTTTTGATGCGCACATTCTTTTGAAACATTGAGTTTTTTAGCCAAGTTTACTGGACCAACCGAGTTTTCTGTTCCTCCTAGAATACATATTGCTCTAATATACTCTTTATCTCTAATTGTCAGCAACTCAGAAACACCAAGTTAAGCAAT
>CAYLKT010000086.1:3389-5150 GCA_964384305.1 uncultured Thermoplasmatales archaeon
TAGTTTAATAAAAGTTAGGTTTTAACAAGATATTTCTCAAACCTTTCTTTTTTCATTTTTGAAATAATTTTTATAAGAATTATAATAATAATAATAGTAAATGCAAGTCTTGCAAATAGTATTCCAACAAGTGATGCTCCTATTGCAACCATGATGAGAGTGTCCTCGATAAGGCTGTGTGAGAGAGCCATAAGTGAAAGTGAAAGAAATTTGTCTTTCGCAGTCAAATGTCCCCTTTTTGTTTCATTAATTATTAGCCCTCCGCCATAAGATATTCCAACAGTCATTCCAATAATCGTCAGAGGTGCTGCAGCTTTACTCATTCCTAGTTTTTCAAGACCCGGCTCTAAGACTTTATTTATCTTATTGATGGCACCAGAAAGCTTCAGAATCTTCATCAAAAGTAGTAAAGCAAAAATAATTACAAAGATAAAAACGTAATTTTTCAGCTGACTAATGACCCATGGAACAAGTGATGGATCAGATGAACCAGGATTCCAAAGTAGAGTGCTATTTTCAGAAAAAACATTAAAAAAGGTAAACGCGAAATTTAGTATTGCACCTAATATTAGAGCACAAAAGATCCTTAATAAAAGAAGATACCAAAGACTTACACCTGCTTTTTGTGAAATGCGAAGTTCGACCGGTAAGGAATGTGCAATAAGAATTATTGTAGCAAGGATTGTTACTTGAGCGATAGAATAAGTGTTTTCAATTGATAGATTTAAAAATACCAGAATGCCTCCATAGATGTTTGTAACCATGGCCGTTGCCCATACAAGGCCAAATTCTCCAGGAATGCCAATATAATTCATAAATGGGAAAAGGTACCCTCCAATAATTTCAATTAAACCAAAATGTGACAAAACTTTGACAATGATGCTTATTGGTATCATTATTTTCAAAAGAGTGAATGTTGTGGAAGTTGCTTCCTGCAGTATGTCTTTGAATTCTTTTTTTATAATGTTCATGTCTACATAATCTTATATTTTTAACTTTTTTGTGCACTTTGCATATCCAAAGTTTTTATCTTTTTTCTAACAAAGCATACCGTCAATACTGCAAAAAGTATTGCAATTCCAAATCCTACAATTACCCATGTTACATCATTTGGTGCTATTGACAATGTAAGATTGTAGAATGCATGAATAAATATTGCTAGTCCAAAATATGGAAGTACCTTTAAAATGGATGAATGTTTCATAACGACTTTTCCATAACCATAGCCTGTCCATGCCGTTGCTCCAGCATGCAAAAGACAGGCGCCAACGCTTCTAATTGAGATCATCACAATGAAATATAAAAGCCCTTCACTAAGAAATCTAGAACCATAAAAAAGATTTTCAGTTGCAGAAAATCCAAGTCCTGCAATGGCACCATAGATGAACCCATCCTCTGTTTCATCAAGTTCTTTTTTTACAGTTTTAAGGCTCATGCCAATTGGTTTCGTTAATTCTTCGGCAAAAGGGGCAATGATTACTGCTGAAATTATTGCGAAAATGCTAGCGTCTTGAAATGAAATAGCAACAGGGATAGATAGAACAAGCTCTAAAATAAGTGCTGCAATAATCGAAATCGTTGCACCCCAAATAAAGCAAATAACTATTGCCTTCCATGGTTCTTTGTTGTACTTTTCCGTGTTTCTCATCCACACCATGTATGTTATAGGTGGCAAGAATGATAATACAAATAACAATATACTCTCTAGCACAACCATGGTTATAAAAATCGAGTATTATGTTATTTAGTTTTCTTTTTATT
>CAYLKT010000087.1:0-1235 GCA_964384305.1 uncultured Thermoplasmatales archaeon
AACTCTTGGCTAAATAGTGCATCTCTAATGTTTGTGTGCATTGCAATAAGGTTATAGCCTGTTTGACTGAATACGTCAGCAATTTTCGCTCCTTCCATTGTCTTTGCAGCATACATAAAACTTTCTTCTGGCGATTTTTCTTCACTTATTCTCTTTCCAAGGATGTATAATGCATCAGAAAATTCTTTTTCTATTTGTTTTATATTGTCTCTTACTTTTTTGTATGGTCTATAGACACTAATGCTGTACAGTGTTACTGCTGTGGCTGCTCCCCAGATTATAAAAAGTGTTACTGGGAGATAATTGTTTAGACCTTTTGGATCTGCAATAAAGCGCAAAATATGGTTGTTTGTATTTGCAGCAAATATCGGGACACTCATGAAAAATATTCCTGGGATGGAAACTACAACTCCTGCAAGAATTGAAATTATGAGCCTCTTGTTTTTATTAATATTTACAAGATCCGGATGGTCACTTGGAATTACAGGTGGATTAAATGTTGCAGGTCTCGATAAAAGAATTTTTCTTGTATAAAGAAAGAGGATAAGCGGGAGCAAAATATCATATACAAAAAAGATTTGAAAAATTGTAATTTTCATTCCAACAAGGCCTGCCGCCGGGAGCATTGCAATGAGCGATAATGGTATCATGATTCCAATGGAATAAATAAACATGGTTGGCTGATGAAGCTTACTTGCAAAATCATTCATTAATTCTCTCGTTCCATCAAGTCCTACGTCAAGAGCTCTGTCCAGTGTCACCACTCTTTGTGCTTCATCAGATTCTTGTATCGAACTTCTGATAAGATGAAGTGATCTTTTGAAATGTTCACTCCACTTTCCCCAATAGTTTGCAAAATTTGAAAGAGCATCGGATACTCCATGGTATGTTCTGATTTCCATGTCCCATAGCATTTTGCGCAGGTCTTTTGAAAGGGATGTTGAGGATTCAGAAGCAGCAAATTTTATGCTGTTTTCAAGGTTTGGTACCAGTTTTAGATACATTACAAGATAACTCAAAACTTCCGGAATGTCTCCAAGTGAGTGAATTTTTTCATATCTTGCGTATGTTTTTGGATAATTTGCAAGTAAATTCATTACGAGGAGTGGAAAAAAGACTGAGATGCAAAGCATAAGTATAATCGTAGAAGCATCTATTTCAACTATATTTGCCCCATATGAAATAATAACAATTAAATCCAGTAAAAAAGCAAAAATAAATGCAATTAGTGCACC
>CAYLKT010000087.1:1335-5144 GCA_964384305.1 uncultured Thermoplasmatales archaeon
TTTACTTTCTTCAATAAACATCCAAAAAGCATTGTTTGCGTCTCTGTTTGCCGGCGCCTCGAGTAGTTCTTCGTTTCCGTTACTTTGTTCGACAATTGTTTTTTTGATATATGTTCTTAGTTTTATATTTTGAAGTGCTTTTTCTACAGTTATTCCCCACCTTTTTGCAACGTTTCCCAAGATTTCGCACTGCCCCATGTCAAGTAGATCTGTAGGAATGAGTGCATCTTTTGCGGTATCATATATCATTATATCTTCAAACACTTTGTCAGGATCTGGATTGGTGGTCCAACCTGTTTTTATGATTTCTGATACTTGCGTTACTCTTCTTTTTCTTTCAATTCCTCCCTCTGATCTTATGGGAGCTGCGATAATAATTGCATCTACTGCTTTAAATGACGTTGCTGGTACGCCAATATCGTAAACAACTCTTTCATAAACATCTCTTGTTGTTGAACCGTGAATTGTACCCATTATTAAGTTTCCTGCAGCACCAACTCTCATTGCTTCGAATAAAACCTTTGCTTCTACACCTCTTACTTCCCCAAGAATTAAAACTGACTCGCCAAGACGAAGCGCCGTTCTCAGTGCATCTGTTGGGTCAACTTCTGAAGAGCTTTTACCTGAGGAAATTGATTTTGTAATGAGGGATTGGATTTTGTAACCATACCTTTGTAAGATATCAACTGGAATTTCCGATGTGTCTTCTATTGTAAGTATCCTAAATCTTTGGGGGATTTCAAGCATTAATGCAGAAAGAAGAGATGTTTTACCAGCACCACGAGATCCTGCAACAAGAATGGATGCTTGGCCATCAACAAGAAAACTTAGTAAACCTGCAGCTTCCGGCGAAATCATTTCGTTTTTAATAAAATGTGCAAGAGTCCACGGCTTTTGGCGGTGTTTTCTTAAAGCAAAAGCAATGCCCTTTGGTGTTAGAGGTTTACTAATTGCTGCAACACGGGTATGATAGCTATCCAAATCCATATCTAGGACTGGGGACGCTTCTGAAAACGCCCTGCCACTGAGGGCTCTAAATCGTGAAGCAAGAGCATCAATGTCTCCATCTGATAAGTATACATTAGAAGTATATTCTTCTCCATTTACAACAAGGTGCAATGCATTGTTTGCCACAGGTGCATTGACATAGATGTCTTGAATTTTCGAGTCAAGTAAAAGATCTTCGAGTATTCCAAAGCCTGCTGTGTATCTTGCAAAAATGTCTGATAGATAATCAACTCTATCTGCGTTTATTTGTAAATTTTCCTCTTTTACAAATCTTGTTATTATCTGTTTTCCAAACTGTTGAAAATAATCTCTTGCAGTTTCTGCATCCATAAATGAAGAATCTTTTGGCCTGTGTTTAGAAAGGTATGTTCTAACCCTTTCCAGCAAATATAATTCACTTCTTGGAAGGTCATATTCTGGAGGAACAACAAAATATAATTTCTCAGGCCGGCTTTTTAGTGTATAATGTGTTATGTTTATTGCCCGCCCTCCTTTTCTTTTAACCTCGTAAGATTCTAAAAATACTGCATCCGCTGGAGGATTTAATTGGATGTATGAGTCGATAAAGCTGGGTCTTACGTAAGGTCTTATGTGATTTGTGTAAAAAGATTCACTTTCCATTTCTTTTTGTTGAATGCCTTTTGCAAAATCTGCTTTTGATTTCATCTCAAGAAGAATTTCGTTATATTTTTCTTCACACAATTTGCATACCGAATTTGCAGATTTTTTTCTTTTTAAAATCTTTTCAATATTTGAATATGCTTCTAGCGGATCTTTTTTTGCCAATTCGATTAGTGTTTGAATTTCCTTTCTTCTTGATTTTTTACAGTTTTTACATTTATCATAATTTTCTGATGGGATGTCAAAGTCTTTGTAAATTTCAAGCGCTTCAACAAACTTTGAGAGTTCTTTCAATGTTTCAAGTTCTGTTGAACTATAAACTTTTACAAATACATGATTCAAGATAAGCCTATCTATGCCATGTTCATCTTGAAGTATTTTTAATATATTTGACCTACAATTTTCATCAAAAATTGTTGAATTTCCTATACTACAATTTTTACAATTGATAGTTATAGTTTTGAGGTTTGCTTTTCTAATTGAGCTGTATGGGCACAATATTTCATCCATAATGTTGTTCTCCAAGTGGTAAAATATATAAGCTTTCATTATATAATTCTTTCAATTAAATAGGTGTGAATTTAAATTTGAAAAACGATAATTTTCCATCTTCAGAATGTCAACTCGATAAAATTCATGTTTTAGGTCGCAAAGACAAGACAAATGGCGGATTACTAAATATTGGAAGGTATTATGCTTTAGACTCGTCGCTTGGTTCAAATGTTTATGTTGATGTGTTGCACCCTCATATTGTTTTGATCTGTGGTAAAAGGGGATATGGAAAATCTTACACGATGGGTGTGTTTATTGAGGAGATTGCAAAACTTGATAAAAAAACAAAAGAAAATCTTGGTGTTGTCGTTATTGATACCCTTGGTATTTTTTGGACAAGTAGTTTTGCGAATGAACAAGAATTAGATAAACTTAAAAAATGGAATTTGAAAGAACAAGGGATAAAAATAAATTTACTTGTACCTAAAAATTTTGTTAAAGAATATCACAAAAAAGGAATTGATGTCCAAAAGTTTAGTTTGAGAGCCTCAGAATTATCTCCGATCCACTGGTGTCAACTTTTTAATGTTAATCCTACTGACCCGTTGGGTATTGTTATAACTAGATCTGTTTTAGAATTGAAAAAAACATCAAAGGATTTTTCTGTAGATGATATACTTAGTTTTATAAATAATGATAAACGATGTGATGCAATCGTAAAAGGAGCCGCTGAAAACTATTTTGCTATGGTGAATTCATGGGGTGTTTTTGATAGAGATGGAATGGAAATACGAGATATAGTAAAAAATGGAGAGATAACTGTTCTTGATATAAGCTTTCTATCCGACCAAATTTTGAAGGTCGTTGTTACATCAATTATCGGTAAAAAAATATTTGATGAGCGGGTGAAATCAAGAAAAATTCATGAACTCAAGAAAATGGGGAAATGTATTGATGAAGACGAAATGCCAATGACTTGGATGGCAATTGATGAGGCGCAACTATTCATTCCAAACGATAAAAACGTTTTAAGTAAAGATGTGCTTGTTGGGGAATGGATGAGACAAGGGCGGCAACCTGGCCTTTCTTTATTACTTGCAACACAACGACCAAGTGCGCTTGAATCTGAAGTAATGTCCCACAGCGATTTGATTATTTGTCACAGGCTTACAGCACAGGAAGATATCGATGCTCTTAGCAGAATAAGGCCTAATTATATGTGTGGCAGCATAAAAGATTCGATAAAAAAGATTGGTGATGAGCGAGGAGTTGCTTTTGTAATTGATGATAGTTCTGAGTCAACCCATGTCATAAAAATCAGGCCTAGATGCAGTTGGCATGGTGGAGCCGAAGCATTGGCATTGGATCATAATTTTGAATAACCATTTTGGTTGCATATTTATGAGAAAAATAAATTGTATTGCAACGGACATGATTCCAATACGACTGATTATTAGTATTGCAGTAATTTCAGCAATTGTAGCAATGGTTAGTTTTGGATACAATAACCTAAATATTATATCGTCTGAAAATCAGATAGAGATTGAATGTCATGAGTTAGAATCAAAACTGAGTGTTGTGGTTTCAACTGGCGTTGCAAGAGATTTAAATGAGATTGGTTCTGGATCCGGAACAATAAGAACGCAGACCTTTGAATTGCCAGACAATTTAGTCTATTTATCATTTGG
>CAYLKT010000088.1:0-5111 GCA_964384305.1 uncultured Thermoplasmatales archaeon
AAAAATCTGGATTTGAAAGACATAGGAAAAACAATACCTTCCACATATGTCCCAGCACGAAACACAATTTTTTTATCTATTGGTCTTGCATATGCGGAAACAGTTGATGCAGATGCTATTTTTATTGGAGCAACCTCCACAGATTATTCTGGATATCCTGATTGTAGACCAAAATATTTTGAGTCATTTCAAAAAATGGCAAATCTTGCAACAAAAAAAGGCGTTGAAGGAATGCCCATAGAAATAAAGACACCTCTTCTTAATATATCAAAAGCAGAAATAATAAAGAAAGGCTTTGATCTCAACGCATCCTTTGAAAAAACATGGTCGTGCTACAAAGGAGATAAAAATGCTTGCGGCAAGTGCGACTCTTGTCTACTTAGACTTAAGGGTTTTAAAGAGGCAGGATCAAAAGATCCGATAGACTACGAGCATCTTCCAGATTGGTACCATAAAAAAGTATAGTTGCAACACGCCGACGTCTCGTCTTAATATCGCCTGTTTTTTGTTTTATACCAGTCGTAAACATCGAGAGAAACTGGAATGGATATAAGAACTGCGATAAGAACAATTAAACAAGTAATACAATCACTAGGCACATTATTCGTGTTTGGAGGGACATTGGGATTAAAAAATGCCCCAGAAATTAAATCTCCAAAAAATAGATTTAAAGTTCCAATCCACGGTAACTCTCCTCTTGCTTTTCCAGTAATCCATTCTGCTTTTATTGGTTCAGTGCAAATAAGTCCAACTTGATCACATGTCGGATTTGTGATTGGATTATCTCCTTGTGTGATAAATCCCGAGTGTCCAGGTTGGTAATTTTTTAGACCTACATCGCTTATTGTTATTGAATCCACATAATGTATTCCATATTCTTCAACCGAATATGTGTTATTCTCATGATACTCTATCCAGCATATTGCTCTGTGAATTATTTGTTGTTCATCGGGATTGCCATATTTTTTGTAAACTACAACATCTCCATGACCCCCATAAAAGAAATCGTCTTCATGAGGCATCTCCATTTTTTGCCCTCTTGTAACAATATCTTCCCTGTCGTTTACCTTTACTAGAAAAACCATGTCTCCAGCATTAATTGTTCCTAATCGCCCAAATGGTTCATCTACATGCATCATACTACCAGATTCGATTGCAACCATTGGTGTTGAAAACCATTGACCCGTATATGTCCACAGCGCAAGTAACAAAATTGAAACAAAAAGAAGTGCTACCAAGACATCTCTAACCAAAGATACTTTGTTGTCCTCAGTACGCCAAAACTTGAGAAACTTAGTTTTGAGGGTTTTATCCTTCATTTAGTGCCACCTTATTTCGTTATAAATTTTCTGCGACTTACTACCTTTTTTATTTGAGTTCCGCATATAGGACAGACCTTTATATTTTCTTTGAATTTTTTACCGCATCCTGTGCATCTATAAGTCCATTTAATCTCTTTTGTGATTCTCGATTGTGAAACATTTTCAAATTTGATGTTAAGAATAGATGCTACATTTTGTATGGAGTAATCATCTGTAAGAATTATTGGATCATAATCATTTTTTAAGTCAAAAGCCAAAGCAAGAATTTCGCCATCTGGACCAGAAAGCCGGTCAATATCCCCCGTGCTTCTTGAAATTTTGTTTATTTCTTCAATTGCTTCTTTAGACGGAGACATGATTGAAAGCCCTTTTTCTTTAAGAAATTGAAGCATTCGATAATCCCTTCCGCCTGGTTTAAGTTCTTCAAACGCACCGGGAACGGTTACCATTTTAACATAATTTAAGTCGATTGGTTTGCCGGATAAAATTGCTGATGTATCCAGTATAAAAATCTTTGATTTTTTATTGGAGTTCATTTTAACGTGGTAAGCTTTATTTTGCTATTTTAACTCAACGGTAAAATTATCTTTTAAAAAAATTAACAACAAATACATCTAGAACGGAAAATCCTACATATATTCCAGTATTTCTTTTACTTTTATTATCTCTTGTTTTCCCGTTTTCATATCTTTTATTGCTACAGAGTTTTGTTCAAGTTCTCCTTTACCGACAATTATTGCTTTTTGTGCATTTATTGAACTTGCATATTTTAGAGATTTCCCTATACCCCTCCTTAGCAAATCAACATCAACTGTTTTCCCATTGTCTCGTAGAATTTGGGCAATTTCTAATGATTTTTCAAGAGTCTCATCGGTTACAGGAACTACATAAACATCAATTTTTGGCTTTGAAAAAACAAATTCTTCAGATTTAAGAGCGATAAGTGTTCTATCAAATCCAATTGCAAAACCGGATGTTGGGACATCCCTTCCACCAAAAAGTTCAATTAATTTATAAGAGCCTCCGCCACATATTTGTTTTTCGGCACCAAGTTTTGGCGCTTCAATTTCAAAAACAAGACCAGAATAATAGTCAAGTCCCCGTACAATACTTAATTTAATCTCAAAATTTTTGACATTGTATACGTTTTTGAGTTGATTTGAAATTATAGTTAGTTGTTCCATTTGAAGAACTGCATCTTTGTTCTCTCCAACATATTCATTTATTTTTTGGATGTTGGTCTCCTGAATAATATCAACAAATCCCGTTGCGTCTGTGGGTTTTACTCCAAACTCAACAAGTGCATCAAATACATCCTCAAAAAGGGCTTTATCAATTAGTGGTGTAATATATTTTTTATTTTCTGATGTAAGATTTAGTTGTTCAAATATGATTGATAAAATCTTTAGATTACCAATGCTTAAATTGATATCTTTTAAGCCTGCATTTTCCAAAATCTTATACGCCATTACAATAAGTTCTGTTTTTGCTTCTGGAGTATCTGCCCCAATAAGCTCACAACCAGCTTGCATAAACTCTCGATAACGTCCCTTTTGAGGGCGGTCATAACGGAAACAATTCCCAAAATAAAACAATTTCAAAGGTTTAGGTTCCATCTGCATTTTTTCAACATAAAATCTCATTACAGGTGCAGTAAGTTCAGGCCTTAATGCAAGATCTCTTCCACCTTTATCTTTGAATGAATAAAGCTCATCTATTATCCCTTCACCGGATTTTGCAATAAAAAGTTCGAGTGTTTCAAACGTTGGTGTTTGAACTTCTTTGTAACCAAAACTTTCAAAAGTGGCCCTCATACTTTCTTCAAGTTCTTTTCGTTCATACATCTCTTGGTACGTAAAATCCCTTGTTCCCCTGGGTATTTGAAACATAAGTTCAGTGAACACTAACTTTGTATAATATTTTTTCTAAAACGCATTTTCTATTCAAATCAATAATTCTAAGTCTTATAAATTAGAATTCATACCAAAAGTGATGGAATCAAGTCCTTTGTAACAATTAAATACAACACAGTACGAATGAAAACTGAAAGATTATATGAAACAATAGAAGAAAAAAGAAATTAAATTGTGATTTTATTTAGTTTAATCTCTTTTTCATAAATGCCTCAATTTTGTTCATTGCCCGCTCCAAAATTTCCATTTGAGGCAATATTACTGCCCTAAAGTGATTTCTCCCATATTTTGAACAGAATCCAGAACCATGGACAACGAGAACGTGTGCCTCATGCAAAAGATCCAAAACAAATTCTTTGTCATCTTTCCAAACACCAGAATCCATTGCTTCAATTTTTGGGAAGATATAGAAAGCGCCCTCTGGCTTTGCAGTTGAAATTCCTTCAATCTCATTAAGCCTCTTGTAACAAAAGTCTCTTCTTTGTCTTAGTTTATTATTTACTTCGCCGATATGATCTTGTGGGCCTTTGAGTGCTGCAATACATGCCCTTTGACAAACTGAATTTGCACAAAGTCTAGATCTTGCAATTTTCATAAATGCTTCGTGAACTTTGTCAAGTTCACCATTATGATGAAACATAACATATCCTATTCTCCATCCAGGAACAAGATAGACTTTTGAAAAGCCATTAAAGGTTATTACAGGAACATCTTTTGCCAGTGCCGCTGTTGCATGTTGTTTTGAGTCAAATACCATGTCATCATATATTTCATCAGATATAATTGGTACTTGATATTCCCCTGCAATATCAATTATTTTCTTGATTACTTTTTTTGAGTAAAGGGCACCTGTTGGATTATTTGGGTTAATTAGAACTATTCCTTTACATCTGTTGGAAATTCGTTTTCTTATATAATCAACATCTGGCTGCCAGCCCTCTTCTTCAACACATCGGTATGCGATAGGCTCAGAATCCATAAACCTTGTAATAAGCGAATATTGAGGATATGTTGGACCTGGAACTAAAAGCTCATCGCCGGGATCAAGCGAAGCATTAAGAAGTATTTGAAGTGATTCGGTAACTCCTGTTGTCACACAAATGTCATCAGGACTATACGTTGCGTTGTTCCTTCTTTTTTCTCTTTCCATTATTGCTTCACGAAGTTCAAGATACCCTTCAGAAGGAGCGTAACCATTGTAATTTTGTTGTGCAGCCTCATAAAGCGCATCCTTCATGTGTTGAGGTGTATCAAAATCATATTTGTTTGGATCTCCAATGTTCAAATGAAGAACCTTTATTCCTTTTTTTTCAAGTTTACTTGCAGGAATTACTACATCCCTAATAGCGTAACATACTCCCTGAGAGCGTTTTGATGCCATTATCATATGTTATCCCTGGAGACGGGATATTATAAAGTATAATATATAGTTGATGGTCATCATTAAAAAAATTCAAATATTTACTTTTTAAGTGAATAATCTTCTCTTACAATACATTTGAACATATTTTTGTCTTTCAGGTATTGAAAATTCTCATGAACAAGAACTGCAGAGCCGTCCTTTCTTCTGTGGATTGATTTAAAACTAATGGAGCCTTTCTCTTTTATTTCTTCCATCTTACTCCAGATATCCTTCTTAGATTCAAGTGCATCGAAATCTGCAATATCTAATGACAAAACTTCGCTTTTAGTATACCCTAAATTTCTATACATATTCTCATTACAATCCAAAATTCCTGCATTTTCGTCAAATAAATACACAGAATCAAATTCATCTTCAGTCCATTTATCTTCAATGTTTCTATTTGCTCTTGCTAACTTTCTCGGCCGCCTTTTATTTCTTTCATTTAACAGTCGAGCAACTCTTTCTTTTAAA
>CAYLKT010000089.1:0-4973 GCA_964384305.1 uncultured Thermoplasmatales archaeon
GACACTAATATCCTTCAGAATAAAGTACTCCTTCTATTGTCTCGTATTTATCTTTCCACGAATCTCCAGGAAGGATTTTTACTTTTTTGTCTTCGAGTTTCAGCCTTCCTTCCGTAAAAAGCTGTATTGTTCTTGGCAGTATCTGGTGTTCTACCTCAAGAATTCTCAAAGCAAGTGTATCTCTGTTATCTCCTGGCATTACTTTTACTGCAGCTTGCAAAATAATTGGTCCATGGTCCATATGTTCATCCACGAAATGGGTTGTACAACCAGAGATTTTTATACCATAATCCAAAGCATCGCTCTGGGCATTAGTACCTTTAAACGATGGAAGAAGAGCAGGGTGGATATTGATGAGTTTTCCGTACCATTTCTTGACAAAAGATGGAGAAAGCATTTTCATATAGCCTGCACCGACAACAAGATTTACATTGTTATCTCCTAGAATTGCATTCACTTCTTTTTCATGATCTGCCCTATTTTTTCCCTTCGGATCAACAAAAAATGCTTTTATGCCATGCTTTTCCGCTCTTTTAAGCGCGAAAGCATCTTTGTTATCACTTACTACTACAACAACGTCTGTATCAATCATGCCTTTTTCAGATGCATCAATAATACTTTGTAGATCAGTGCCGCTCCCAGATACTAAAGCACCAACTTTTAATTTCTCTCCCATATATTTCCATTCCTTCGTCAGAAATTCGATTGGTAGTTTTCCCTCAACTTGTTAGATGGTATATATTGGGCCATTTTTGTCTTTTTCCCCAAACACTATATAAATATAACCAATAAAATATTTAAAACAAAATAATATTTGACTTTTGAATGAGGGAGGAATCCAACAACTCTGCAAAAATAAGATTAGATCTAATTCTAATTGGATTTTTGCTATCATTGTCATTTATTGTTGCAACAACTCCAATCCACGAGGCGGCCCATTGGGTGATGTCTGATGTGGACCCATATGTAGAGCCTGTAGAGTTCCACGTTTTTGATAAAGATTCTTTTCAGAATGGGCAAAACATATTATCTTCTGCCTTGGGCTGTGTTGTAATAAGAGAACAATATCCGGGTGCGTTTGATGATCGGCCTTCATGGGCGGATGCGTTTCAAGAAGTAATTTGCATCTCAATTCAAATTGTAATCTCTGTTGTTATGACATTAAAAATATTGGGTATCGTTTCCAAAAGAAAGCATGTATTGTCTTAGTGAGTCTCAATGAAAATTTCTTCTATTTCTTTTCTTGAGGCAGTAGTTTTAAATCCAATTGGGCTAAAATGGGTTCTAAACACATCGAATCCGTTATTCTTCAATTTTTCAAACAAAGCTTCTAATTTTGGTGGAGCCCTTTTAAAAACCGAAGAGAGTTCATCCGTAGTATAAAAAAAAGGTGGTGCACAGGCTTCTTCTTCTAGTACGTCCAAAATCTTCCATATTGAGCTTTTAGTGCCAAGTGTTTTCTCTGAAAGTATGGTTCTCAACTCGGATATTATTTGTTTATTGTGAAGTTTATCCATCCACAGAGGCCCAATATTTTCGTTGCTATTTGTATAGCAAATATCCTTTGCATTCACCAAATAACATTTTTTAACAGAGTCATTTGAGTTTTTAACGCCCGATTTTATCCGCGCGTAAATTCTAAAATAGTGATCCGTTGAATATGAGAGAATGGGTTCAATTCCCTTGTCATATTTCCCTGCTTCTCTGCAAAGAACGTAGAGCAAAATTCTAATTCCTATTTCGTGCATAACTTTGCAATGGAATGGTTTTGCCCCGTATCTTCTAGTACAAACCTTTGGATAAACGCCGCACAGTGTTGCAGCATCAGTTGCAGTGAGTGCTATTATCCCATCATTTTTGATGCTTCTTATTGCAGAGTCGATAAAATATATTGGAGAGCCAAAAGGGTCAATGTCAATATAGTCAAATTTGCATTCAGATAGAATCTTGTTTAAATTTTCATTTTTTCCGGTTGCGTTTTCCAGTTTGTTATAATCAACATTCTTTTTTATAAGCTCAAACGCATCTTCATTCCAATCGTTAATTGTCACTTCAAAATCGCCATTTACTTCTTTTGCTATTCTCACGCCTCTTATTCCAGATGCCCCAAGGCCATCCAAAAGCAAAGATTTTCTTTCAATTAAATTTACAAGATATTGCGTTACAAGAATAGACATATCTCTATTGAATTCCATTGCAGGATTGTAAAAAGGGAGTTTTTCTTTTGTTCCTGGCCCCTTTTTTGAAACCTTTACCTTGAAACCCAAAACTCCAGTGGTGCCTTCAAAAATTTTTTCAGCTTTCATAATTAGAATAGAGGTGGCAGTTTTTCAGCCATAATTTTCTCGATTTTGTAAGGTAAAAGATTTCTATTTACTGCAGTCACTTCTAAAATTCTAATATCATCACGGCGACGTACGTCTTGTAAAAGAGGTGTTCTTGATTTCTTATGGAGGGTGGCTATAATTGGCTTATCTGAGTCAAGCGCTTCTATTACCATCTCACAGAATTTTTCTGAAAGCATTTCCATTTTACCGATTTCATCGATTATTATGACATTTATTTCTTCATCTGTTATTGCCTTTTCTATTGCAGGAATTCCAATTCTCTCAAGGGCCTTTATGTCTACACCATATTCTCCAACTTTTTCCTTGGTGTCAAAATCTACATGGGCAAAAATTTCTTTTTCTCTAGTTTGCCAATCTGTGACATAAAATCCTACACGTTCCTTGCCCTTCAATACTGGTTCGGCAATCATCCCTTCTACCGTATACCCATGTTTCTCTAGGGACTCAATGATTTTTATGAGCGTCCGTGTTTTGCCGACGCTTGGCATACCAGTTATACCAATCTTTGGAATATCGTCCATCAGCGGCATGTAATGCATTTTTTGTTTAGAAATGTTTTTATTGAAAAATTATGCGAATATTTGTATTATTCTTTACTTTTCAACAAATATAAAGGACCACCGATTGCGTATATTAAAATGGATGCTAGCATAATCACGGGTGCAATGCTAAAATAACTCTTCCAAAGAATTATGGTTAGTATAATGAGAATTCCCGTAACGCCATCCAGTTTAACACCAGGTTTTGGGAATTTTATGCTTGATATCATTGCAATGGAAATTATAAATAAAGCTAAGAGCAAAAATATTAAATCAACTTCTAGAAGCGATAGTAACAATAGAATAATCGCACTTGCAGGTGCAGGGAGACCAACAAAATTCTCTCTACTCTCCAAAACATGAAAACATCCAAGTCGAGTAGATGTTGCAAAGAGAAATAAAGCAAGGAATGCAATAAGGAAAATCTTATAGTAAATGTTTTCAAAACCGATGCTTTGATAAATCATGTAGATAAATACTGCTGGAGCAACACTTGATGAAACTACGTCTGCCTCTGCCTCTAGATGTCCGCCTACTTTACTTTGTCTTGTTTTTCTTGCAACAATGCCATCAAGCCCATCTGCCATCAACGCCAAAAATATAAAAGTAAAAGCAAACCTCATCTCATTCATTAAAGCCATAATAATTGAAAAAAATCCAAAAACTAAGTTGGTAATGGTTACATAATCAGCAGCAGATAATAGCCTAATCATTGATTTCTGCAATTGTAGTCTCTCCTGCTTTTACTTTATCTCCAACTTGTACATTTATTTTTTTGATTCCTGCAGATGGAAAATAAACATCCACTCTGGAGCCTAGTCTTATAATTCCAATCCTTTCTCCCTTTTTTACCCCATCCTCTTCCTCTACATATGTTACAATTCTCCGCGCAATTGTCCCTGCAATTTGTGTTATCTTTATCATGCCAATTGTCGTTTTTGTTAGTATTATTGTTCTTTCATTTCTCTCGGATTCCTTCTTAAATGCAGGGATATATGTACCTGGGTGGTGTACAACGCTTTTTACAACTCCATTCATTGGCATTCTATTTACATGAACATTATGAATATTCATGAATGTAGAAATCTTTACATAATTTCCAATTCTAGTAATTTCTCTAATTTTCCCATCTGCTGCAGCAACGATTCCGCCTGCAATTTCTCTCTCTGGATCCCTAAAGAAGAGCAATAAAAACAGAGATATTAGAAAAAAGACTATTGTTGAAAAAAGAAAGGAATGCCTAATTTCATTCTGAGAAATTAAAGCCATCACTAAAAATATGGCTGTTAACGAGAAGGATAGTATAATAGAAGACTTGGAACCCTTTGCAATTTTCATTTTATTTTTTTCTCCAGATAAGTTTTTCAAGAGGTCCGTTTCTCTTTGGAAGATCGGCTATTGCAAATATCTGATCGAATACTTCCGGCAGCATCTTTGCAACAATGTAAATTAAAATTACAAGAACAATAAGACTTCCGCCTTTTCCTATGATGTTGTGGGCCATACCAAAAAACTCATTTCCATTCACCGCCACAAGATATGTAATAAGTGCGTTTCTGACTAAGTTAAGGAAGTATACTGGAACTATTGTTATTAAAAGCCCGCATATCTTTCTTTTTGTTTCTACGTTCTTTAATGGAAGGATTATACCAATAAAAAGAACCATCGATTGTACCGCAGTACATGCAAATATTATTCTTATTACTGCTGTACCATGTCGAATAAAGATTCCTTCGACCGAGACATCTCCCGTAAATAAATTTAGTAACCACCCACTTTGCATCGCTACAACTTCTCTTAGCCAAATTGCAAGTGGGGTAAGTTCTACAGTAAAATAAATAAAACCAGCAACTGTTGCAGCGCCTGCTGCCCAGTTCAGACATTCTACATTCTCTTTCCTTTTTATGGAGAGCCACTCATGATATGCAAGATAAAATAAAACATATACTCCAATAATGCAAAAAGCAGCGTTTACAAAATCCTCCCCTTCTGCCCAATAAAGCGTATTAATTTTTGTTGACCAAAAGAATGCAAAAAGCCCCCATCCAGTCATTTTTAACTTACTTCTAATTTCATCTTTTCTTGA
>CAYLKT010000090.1:0-4849 GCA_964384305.1 uncultured Thermoplasmatales archaeon
TGTGGTGGACCAAATAAAGACAAAATTGATGAGGCTTTGGAAAAAGCTAAACAATTAACGAAAAAGAAATTGAAAAAATAAAAGCTTTAAAGCGTTTATGCAGGCAGTTTCACAGCTAAATGGACAATTGTTACGATAACAATTGTTGCAATACACATCCCAATAACTAACCATGGCGGTATTTTCAAAGATGTTTTTTCTTCAGCATCAAAATACCTAATAAGCCCCGCAGCAGAATGAAAACCTTCGCCTTTTTTTTCTTTTGCCATTATATTTCACTAACTCGCAATTCTTAGATACAGCATACTATTACTATATTTTAGTTTTACTGTTGATTTCCTAAGAATTTTTGCTGGCTTTTCAAAACATCTTTATATCAATTATATATACATTACTTTAAGGTGTAGCTAGATGAAGGAAATAGATATCCTCGTTAAGAAAGCATTCAAATACAAAGAGAATGGACTCACAGAACATGAAATTGCTGAAGAACTTAATGTATCTAAAGAGACTGTAAAATGGTTGTTAAGTAGATGTAAAGAAAAAAAGCCAGAAGGCGACGTAAAAATTGGATGGCGTTCAATAGGTGTATCTCCATTGAGACTAGAATCTATTTCAGAAGCATTAGCAGATGTAATACTAGAGGAATGTGACGAAGTTGATACAATTGTGGGCGTTTCAATTAATGGAGTTCCATATGCAACTCTTATTGCAAACATTTTAGGGATAGAGCTTGCTATTTTCAGACCTCACTATGAAAAATCAGGAGTTTTTTCCTCTAATTACGCAAGTGTCAAGGAGAAAAATGTAGTAATAGTTGATGATGTTGTCGGCACTGGGGAAACTTTCAAAAGTGCAATAAAAGCAACAAAAGCAGAGAAAGGAAAAACGGTTTTATGTCTTGCGCTTGTTAACAAAAAGGCACAGAACAAAATAGGAGATGTGCCGCTTCGAGCACTAATAAGAACCAGAGCGATTTAGACAGGCATATTTTGTTCTGGAGGACATGTCGATGCATTGGGCGGACGTTTTTGCAGAAGAACTTATAAAAGAAGATCGGAAGCATATTCTTGCAACAGGAATTACTCCATCAGGCCCAATTCATATTGGGAACATGAGGGAGATTCTGACGACTGATGCAGTATATAGGGCACTTATTGAAAAAGGTGGAGATGCTGAACTTATCTATGTTGCAGATGACTTTGACCCTCTGCGAAAGGTGTATCCCTATCTTCCTAAATCTTATGAACAATATGTTGGTATGCCCATATCAGATATTCCTTGTCCATGTGGAGAACATAAGAGTTATGCCGATCACTACTTGTTTTCTTTCTTAGATTCCCTAGAAAAAATTGGTGTTAAACCTTGTGTTCATAGGGCATCAGAGATGTATAAAAATGGGGATTATGCTGAATCTATCCAAGTTGCACTTGACAATACTGACAAAATTCGGGAGATAATTGAAAGGATATCAAAAAGAAAACTTCCAAAAAATTGGCTGCCATTCAATGTTCGCTGTGAACATTGTAAGAAAATGACAACTACTACCCCCACACTATATGAATATCCAACAATTGAATACACGTGTGGATGCGGTTACGAAGGTGAAATCGATGTTAGAAAGGGCGGTGTTGGAAAACTTCCATGGAGAGTCGACTGGCCAGCGAGATGGAAATTTCTAGAAGTAACATTTGAACCTTGTGGCAAAGATCTTGCAACTGCGGGCGGTGCAAGAGATACAGGAAGAGAAATTGTTGAAAAAATCTTTAGCTATCCCCATCCAGCATTAATCGTCTATGAGTTTATATTGCTCAAAGGACAAGGTGCAATGCACAGTTCAAAAGGAACTGCCCTCAGCTCGGAAGAAATGCTTAGTATGACTCCACCAGAAGTTCTAAGATTTTTACTTATGAACAATCAGCCAGGCAAGCATATTATGTTCGACTCTGGACTTGGTCTTTTAAATCTCGTTGATGAATATGACCAAGAGGAGAGAGTATATTTTGGCAAAGAAGAAGAAATCAAAGGTATGAAGGATTTGAAGAAAGTTTACGAGTTATCTCAGCCTTACAAAATTCTAAAGAAAATGCCTTATCAACTTCCATATAGGCATCTGGTAACAGTTGCACAAATTGGTCAAAATTGGGATGATGTAAAAAGCATTCTTTTGAGAACCAGACAGATCCCCAGAGATTTGAAAAAGGAAGATGAGAAAAAACTAGAACAAAGGACACAAAACGTAAGATACTGGCTTGAAAACTTCGCTCCAGAAATGGTAAAGTTTGAAGTAAAAAAAGAGTTCCCCAACATAAAACTTGAAGAAAATCAGAAAAAATTCTTGCTAACATTGAGTAAGATGTTATCTTCAAACGAATGGGTGCCAGAAAATATTCACAATGCAATTTATGATGCATCTGAGAAAGAAGGAATGAAGATAAAAGATGCTTTCAAAACTGTATACTTAATAATTCTTGGACAAGAAAAAGGGCCACGTGCAGGGTACTTTTTATCAAATCTCGATAAGGCTTTTGTCTTGAAAAGAGTTAAAGAAGCAATTAAATAGACAAACCACTCTTTGTAAACCAGACTATGACCAATGTATATCTTGAGAGCTACGGTTGCACGGCAAATAAGGCAGATGCTAGTTTAATTTTAGGACTTTTAAGGGAGAAAAATTACAGGATTGTTGAAAAAATCGAAGATGCTGATGTTTTAATTATTCTTACCTGCACTGTTATTGGAACAACAGAGCAAAGGATGCTTTCAAGGATTAGGAAGTTGAAAAAAACAGGTAAAAAAATAATTGTTGCAGGGTGCATGGCATCGGTTCAACAAGAACTTATTAAATCCATTGTTCCAAATGCCGCACTTTTGCCTCCACAGAATGTTCACCAAATAGTTGACATTTTAGAAAAGGAAGAGGTCGAATTTTATCAGGAGTATAAAACAAGATTCTTGAAATGTTATGAAAACATTATCGCACCAATTGCAATTTCTGAAGGTTGTTGTTTCGATTGTTCTTATTGCATTACTTCCATTGCAAGAGGAAAACTAAGAAGTTTTCCAATAGATGAAATTAAAGATGATTTAAAATCTGCACTTAATCAAGGTTGCAAAGAAATACAACTAACTTCTCAAGATACGGGATCATTCGGGCTTGATACGGGGCATAATCTTGGGGAGTTGTTATCTAAGGTTTGCAAGATAGAAAAAGAATTCAAAATAAGAGTGGGGATGATGAACCCACATACTGCCAAAATGAATCTTGATCCGATTATTGATGCTTACAAGAACAACCACATCTATAAGTTTTTACATTTGCCCGTTCAGTCAGGAGACAATGCAATACTTGGAAAGATGAATAGAAAATATGTTGTTGATGACTTTTTACAAATAGTTAAGGAGTTTAGACGAGTCTTTCCTTATATGACACTATCGACTGATGCTATTGTTGGCTTTCCAGGCGAGACGGATGAACAATTTCAACATACAGCGGATATGTTGAAACAGGTAAAACCAGATATTACAAACATAACTCGTTTTTCTGCAAGGCCATACACAAAAGCAAAAAATATGGTTGGAAGGCTAAAAACAGAAATTGCAAAAGAAAGATCAAGGAAACTAACTGAAATTTGTAGCAAAATTTCTGAGAATTGCAACAAAGAACATGTTGGAAAAAATTACAATGCATTGATAACCGAAAAAGGAAAAAATAATGCATTTATCGGTCGAGCTGAGAACTATAAATCGGTTGTTTTAAAGGAAAATGTAAAAATTGGTGATTTTGTCCCAGTAGAAATCATTGATTCTGCACAAACATATCTCATAGGAAGGCTTATATAGAAATATAGGATTTGCCACAGGTGGAAGGGATGATTAGAGTAGCAATTAACGGTTTTGGACGGATAGGGCGAAATGTCCTTCGCGCTTCGTTTGGGCATTCTCAATACGGAGGAAAATTTGAAATTGTAGCAGTAAATGATCTTGGTAATACTGAGACGCTTGCTCACCTTTTAAAATACGATTCAATTTATGGACGATTCAAGGGGAATATAACTGTCACAGATGATGGTATTGACATAGATGATAAATCAATTAAATTCCTTTCGCAGGTTAATCCTTCAAAACTTCCATGGAGCCATTTGGATATTGATGCAGTTGTTGAATCCACGGGTCTATTTAGAACACATGAAAGTGCATCACAACATTTAGATGCGGGTGCAAAAAAAGTAATAATTTCTGCTCCAGCAAAAGACCCAGATGTAACAATTGTACTTGGTGTAAACGAAAATACATACAATCCAGATAAACATAACATAATATCAAATGCATCATGCACAACTAACAGTCTTGCACCCCCAGCAAAAGTTTTAAACGATAAATTTGGAATTGAACGAGGATTTATGACAACCATTCACTCATATACGGGTGATCAACGTATCCTTGATTTTCCACATAAAGATTTAAGGCGGGCACGCGCTGCAGCTGTTTCAATCATTCCAACTACAACGGGAGCAGCAAAAGCAGTAGCACTTGTGATACCAGAACTTAAAGGAAAGATGGATGGTATGGCAGTTAGAGTCCCTACGCCAAATGGTTCATTGACTGATTTTACATGCATTCTTAAGAAAGACACAAATGCAAAGGAGATTAATTCTGTATTGAAATCTGCTTCTGAAACAAGCCTAAGAGGGATTATGCAATATACCGATGAACCTTTTGTCTCAGTAGATATTGTTGGAAATCCACATTCGGCAATAATAGACGGACTTAGCACGAAAGTCAATGGAGAACGAGGCACCCTTGTCAAAGTGTTATCTTGGTACGACAACGAGTGGGGATATTCTTG
>CAYLKT010000091.1:0-4834 GCA_964384305.1 uncultured Thermoplasmatales archaeon
AAAGAATTGAGATTAAGGAAGAAGAGTAAAGAGGCTTACGGCCTACACCCAGCAATATAAAAATTATTTTTTTGAATGCCCCTCGAAGAAGTCCCAAATAAGATCTGTTGCGGATATGTAATTATAAGGATCATTATTTCTATTTGGCAACCAAGCTCCTCCGAACCACCAATGACCCCCATTTAAAACAGTGTAAAATATTACTTCAGAACCATTTGTATAATTTCTTATTATCACATTTCCATCTGCAATTACATCTACTTCTGGATTAGGATCGCATTTATTATGTTCTACCCAAATATTTTTAACTTGTGGAACATTTTATTGAAAAAGCTCAATGTCCAAAATGTGGCGATCCTCTGCATCTTTTTGAGGGAAAAGTTACGTGTCAAAGATGTGGCTTTAAAATAAATCTTTAATCTAGTAAAACATTAAACTTCCATCTTTTCTTGCTTTTGTAAATCCAATATTTAATATAATTACTCCTAAAACAATAAAAATAATTGTAAAGGCAGCAAGAACACCTAAATAAAAATATATTTCGGAAGTGGGGGTCGTTGGAATTAATGATTTTCTTAATCCTTCCATGGAATAATAAAATGGCATAATATGTCTTATTGGCTGAACAAAACTTGGGAGCACAGCAATAGGAAAGTATACTCCACAAAAAATCATTGCAACGCTTTGAATAATAGGAACTGTATCTCCAATATTTTTTAACCAAATAGTTATACCACCAAAAATTAAACCAAATCCTGCCATCATAAACAAAGATAATATAAAAAATAACAAAGTGAAAATTGTAGCATTGGCAAACACAGTTATTCCAAACAAGAAAAAGCCAAGGCCTAGTACTGTAACAATAGTTACAAGTCCAAAAAAGCTTCCAAATAATGAATAAGATATCATCATTGTTATTACCTTTGTAGGAGTTAGAAGAATTGACTCAAGGGTGCCCAGGCTCATTTCAACAGAAAGAGAAGACGATGTTACTGCCATTACAGTCCACATAAAGCCCCAGCCAATAGAACCAACCAAAATATAGTAAATAAAGTCCCCACCATAGGCATCTAATGAAGAAACTTGCATTTGACCAAACATACTTCCAAACAAAACAAAATAAATTAGTGTGAAAAAAACATTGAAAAATGACATGGAAAACGCAAGCTTGTAGGTAAACAAGATTCTGAAGTCACGTGCAATAAATACTGGTATTTTTCTTATCTCATCAATCATTTTTCACTTTCCCCATGAAAATATCTTCAAGTGTGGGCTCCACAATTTTTATATCTAAAATTTTCAGCTGATTATCCTTTATATGCTTCATTATCTCAAACATTGTTTTATTAACATTTTTTGTTTTTATTTCAACAACCTTACCTGAGATATATGCCTCTAAAAATCCTTCAAACAAGTTTGGTTTATCAACAAAAACTTGAATTTTTTTATGATCCCAGTAATTCTGCTTTAATGATTTTGGATCTCCTTCAAAAACAATTTTACCCTTGTTTATCATTCCAATTCTATCACACATAACTTCAATTTCAAACAAGTTGTGCGATGCCCATATCATTGTCTTATCCTTAAATTGATTTTTTATAAGATTTTTTATATCATATGCAGTAATCGGATCAATTCCAGTTAACGGTTCATCTAAAAAAAGAACTTTTTGATCTTCAAGCATTCCTAAAGCAAGAGCAAGCTTGTGTTTATTTCCTGTTGAATATTTCATAACTAGCTCATCTGCATAATCTTGAAGTTTAAACAGTTCAATTAGTTCAGCAATTCTATCATCAGGTTTCCAAATACCCCTCAATTTTGCAAAGAATCGCAAGTTTTGTTTTCCACTCAAGCGCCAATACAGAGATCTAGTAAATTCACCTGCAAGAAGACCTACGTTATGCTTTATTTGTATTGGATCTTTAATGACGTCATATCCATCAATTGTAACTGTACCCGAATCAGGAAGAATCAATGTTGAAAAAATTTTAAGAGTAGTTGTCTTACCTGCTCCATTGGGCCCAATTAAGCCGTATATTTCGCCTTTTTTAATGTGCAAATTTAGATTATCTACTGCTCTAACTGTTTCAAATTTTTTATTTTTTTTAGAAATACGTCTTTTGAATGTTTTAGATAAGTTTTCAGCGATTATCATAATTTTATGTTAAGCAAAATGAGATGTTAATAATTTAAACATTTTGAATAAATCAAAGTAAAATTACACTTTGAGGAGTATTGTACTGTAGAATCCGGAAATTATATATAGTTAAGCCAACAATACAAAATAAAGAGGACTAAAAATGGCAAATAAGAAAAATATCAAAAGAGTTGCTGCCGCAGTTGCAAAAGAAAAGCACGAAGCATCCCCATCAATTACTAAAGAAGCACTTTCAAGTGATGATGGATTAATTACATTGGCAGTACCATTCACCAAAAAAATGAAGAAATAAAGGCCATTTGGCCTTTATTTCAATTTTTTATTTCATAAAATATTAATTAAAAGACTTTATACATTTATATTGAATTAGGGGATTGATTTGAAAGAAGAATTAATTCATAAAGCATCTTATCCAACTGATAGCAAAAAAGGCCTCTGTCCAAAATTAAATAAAAAAAATATTTCTTGGGTTGCATGTTTAAGCGACGGATATGCCCTCACAAATTCACAATTATATGAAACAAATCTTTTCGGCCGAATTGTATGGGAAATGTGTGATGGAGAGCACACAATTGAGGAAATAATAAATGAGGTTGAAAAGACACTTTTAGATTATTTTGCAGGTGATATAACAGAAAAATTAATAGTTGATATTAAAAAAGAAATTGCAAGGTTTATAGATGTCATGGAAAAGGAGGGGTTAATTATATGGACGAAGAAAAACCCTTAATGTTTACACTTACAAAAGAAACCTGTAGAATGCCTCCAGGAATATTTCCATTAAGAAACATAATTATCGAGCTTTTATTAAGATGTAATCTGAAATGCTCTTTTTGTTATGCAAGTGCAACATCTACTGCAAAAAGAAGTTATGAACTAAGAACTGACGAGATTTTTAATATTATTAGTCAAGCAAAAAATATGGGCGTGGAAGATATTGATCTAACAGGCGGTGAGCCGCTTTTACATCCCGATATTTTAAAAATCGTTAAAGAAATCCATAATCAAGGTCTTCTTCTTACAATTCAGACAAACGCAACACTAATCGAAGAAAATTTAGATCTTGTTGATTATCTTAAGTCAATAAAGGATGATGTTAGAGTTTTTGTTTCAATTAACGGAGGAACTGCCAAAACCCATGATGAACTTTATGGAGTAAAAGGAGCATTTGATAAAACAGTAGAAGGTACTAGAATTTTAACATCAAATGGGATAAAAACTTGTATTGCAACAACTTATCAAAAGAAAAATTTTGATGAAATACCAGATATAATAAAACTTGCAAAAAGTTTTAATGCTGATTGGAGTGGGGGCCCAGTTATAAACTCAGGTAGGGGGAGCACTAACCAGTTTGATCCATTAGTTCTTGATTTCATGGAAACTCACAAGGACAAGCATATGGAAGCATACAGCACTCCAAGATATAAAAATCGTAAATGGCAACTAAGATATTTAGGATGTAATGCAGGGCTTACTGGCTGTATCGTTCTATCTAATGGAAATGTTATTCCCTGTTTTATGGATAGAGAGCATGTTGCTGGAAACATCAGAAAACAACCTTTAAAAGAGATATGGACTAAAGGAATTTTTTTACCAAGAAACTTGGATATTGCAAAAACTGCATGCTCATCCTGCAAATATATGATATATTGTGCTGGAGGATGTACATACTTCAGAAAAGTATCTACTGGGAGTTTTAACGAACAAGCTCCTTCAATTTGTGCATGGGTTTCAACAATTGTTCAGATGACAAAGGACAAAATGTATGAAAAAGTTGATAAAAAAGAATACACAAATATCAGAGTTCCAAATACTTCAAAAACTTTTAAGGACCTAAAATAAGGAAGTAATTCCAACAAGTTCTCAATGTAGAATCAGGCTTGAAATTACATATCCTCCGATTGCCCCACCACAAAGTGTTGGTAGTCCTGCTTGCGTTTTTCCTTTTAATACAAATGTCATTAGAATTGAAAAACCGATAAGTGTTCCAGCAATTATTGAAATAACAATTGGCATAGGATCAGTAACACTGTTAAAAACGACGGCGCCAACAAGAATTCCGGGCATTTATAATATCACCAAGCCCTATGAAAAATGCATCTCCCGCCTCACCTTTTTCAACAGATTCTTCTCTTTTTTAACAAGTTTTTATGAAACCAAAGGCATACTTGTTTTCTGTTATTTAATGTAAAACTATAAATCAATAACTTGTATTTCTAGTAAAATAGTGGATAAAGAAAAGCTAATTGAACTCCTTAAGGAATGTGGGGCTATACAGTTTGGAAAGTTTGTATTAACCTCTGGAGCAATTAGCAATTATTATATTGATATTAAAAAAGCTAGTACAAACCCAAAGATTCTTAAAAAAAATAGCAGAAGCCATGGTGGAATATACAGAAGGCTATGATGTTCTTGCAGGTATGGAGCTAGGTGCTGTACCCTTGATTGTAGCACTTTCTCTTGAAACAGGTATTCCATATGTTATTGTTAGGAAAGAAAAAAGAGAAAGAGAATTTTTCTTTATGATTATCACCAAAAAAACAGGATTATTCTACCAAAAAATTACGTTCTCAATTATTTCAAAATTTTATGATTTCTCGAAGGACTAAGGAGGCTTACGTCCTACACCCAACATATTAATTTACCGTTGGTCTCCATTTATAAGCATCGTCATGA
>CAYLKT010000092.1:0-4779 GCA_964384305.1 uncultured Thermoplasmatales archaeon
CATCCTAAAAAATAATAATCTTTGTTCTCTTAATTATCTATTTCGGGATGAAGCCCTAGCTGCGCATACTTTTTTATAAGATAATAGTTTCATAGATCTTAATGTATCTAGTTACAAAATGGTTTGGAACATTTTTATGTGACAAAAAAGGCGTTCAAAAAAGGATTCTTTTTCCAAAAGACGAAACTAAAATCGCAGAAAAACTATTAAAAATAGAGAGAAACGAGATATTGCCCGAAGAAAAAAAGATTATAAAAGATGATATAGTAATAGTGTCTGAAAAAAGATTGCAAAAAATAGGTGACTTCGAAGTTAACAACTCTTTTTTCAAGACTTTTGAGATTAAATCGGAAGATTTTGATTTCTCACAAGATTTGCTGCATAAAGCTTCAATCATAGTAGCAAAAAAAAGAGTTGATGCGAAATTACGTTCAGAGGATTTACAGGTGATCCAAATGGTTGATGCTTTGGATGAACTGATTCAAACATCCAATTTGCTGTCTGAACGTCTTGCCTACTGGTCAGTTTTACCTTGTTCGACTGAAAGAATTAAACCAATTGAAAATGTTTTTTCAACTGTTGGCAATGAAACTAAAACTCTAGAAGATCAAATTGAAGAGGATATGAAAAAAATTGCGCCAAACATCTGTGAACTAGTTAGTTCATCAATTGGTGCAAGGCTCATATCATTGTCAGGTGGACTGGAAAAACTTGCACTCAGTCCTGCTTCCACAATACAAATATTAGGCGCAGAAAAAGCTTTCTTTAGATTTAAAAAGGATGGTGGTAGACCACCCAAGCATGGAATAATTTTCCAACATCCGCTAGTAAATAAGGCCCCAAGAGGGTTAAGGGGTAAAATTGCTCGTACATTAGCAGCAAAAATTGCAATTGCAGCACGAGCAGATGCTTTTACGAAAAGAGACATATCTAAAAAATTAGGAGAAGATTTAGATAAGTGTCTTGGTAAGATTAGAAATCAGTAAAAATATAAGTAGTTGTTAATTGTTATTTACAGAGACATTGGCTGCGTGGTATGGAGATATGAGTGATTTAAGAAGCTCCCTTAGGGATATTGGTGGTATTTTCATAATTGTTGGGTTTGTTTCCCTTATTGCTTTAGTTGTACCAATATTTTTTGGAGAATATGGCACAACAAACGATTTTGATGCAATAGCTCCATTACTTATTACCTCAGCTGTATTCTTTGGCCTTGGACTTCCTTTGTATTATACCTTTAAGAATTCAGATCCTGCAAATTTCAAAAGTGCTATGGTTACAGCAGCATTGGGTTGGCTTCTTATCTCTATCATAGGTGCAATACCATTTTGGTTAATGCCCTACAACACCGAAACACTTGTCCACATGAACTTCCTTTCCGCGTTTTTCGAATCCATGTCTGGTTGGACTGGGACAGGGCTTACAATGATAGACAATGAGGCGCTTTTACCACATGCCCTTCAATTTTGGAGAACTTTAACACAGTGGGTTGGTGGAGTTGGAGTTATAGTACTTACATTATCAATTCTTGCACGACCGGGTACCGGTTCATTTGTCTTGTACAAGGGAGAAGCAAGAGATCAAAGAACCCACCCTTCAATGATTTCAACAGTCAGAACAATATGGTGGATATTTTTGTTGTATACAGTCATTGGAATTGTTGCGTTGACCATTGTCGGTTACATCGAGAATAATTTTATGGTGGGACAAATAGGAATGACTCCATGGCAAGCAATGAACCATGCAATGACTGGACTTGCAACTGGTGGTTTTTCGGTAACAGGTGATAGCCTTGCAAGTTTTGGTATTGCAAGTCAGATCACAGTATTAATTTTGATGATAGCCGGTTCTATTGCATTTGCTGCACACTATGACTTACTCAATGGCAAGATAAAGAAATTCTTTGCAGATACTCAGCTTAAAGCAATGATTTTACTATTGGCTCTTGGTATTGTTGCTTTAACAATAATAAATTTAAATCTAAATCTATTTGGAGCAAATATCTTACATACATTTAGAATCTCGTCATTTCAATTTATTTCTGCGTTAACATGTACGGGGTTTACATCTGTTACAGATCTTTCAGGATGGTCAGAATCTGCAAAATTAATACTTGCTTTTGCGATGGTAATTGGTGGCGCGGCAGGATCAACTGCAGGAGGTATCAAGTTATTCCGTGCAATACTACTATACAAAGGTGTTGGCTGGAGAATTAAAAGAGCAATATCAACTCCAAGACGAGTTTTTGTCCATAAATTTGGTGGTAAATGCCTAACAAAAGAGGTTACGATGGATCTAATAAACGAAGCTGCAATAATTTCGTTTATGTGGATTATACTTTTATCTATTGGAGTTTTAGTTATTGCCACAGTGTTTCCTGGAGAAACGTTAGGGACAATAATATTTGAAGTATGTTCAGCTCAAGGAAATGTTGGCCTTACGGCAGGGATAACAACAATGGGCATGTCGCCAATTGCAAAAATAATGCTGATTATGAATATGTGGGTCGGAAGGTTAGAGATCATTCCAATTGTTGTACTCATAAAATCAATGTTTGGGCTTAAAAGAAACATTTTATAAAAAATAAAAAGTGCTTAGTTATCGTCTTGTTCTTTCAGCGCTTCAAATTGTTCGTCCTGTAGTTTTTTGACATAAAGATCAAGTTGTTGTATTGCCGTCAAAAGTTTGAAGATTTCTTCATCTTCTGGAGATGGAGGCGCGGTATCTTGAGGGTTTGCCTCTTTTCTCCTGTGAAACTCTGTATTTTCGTACTGTTCCTGAAGAACATCTCTTGCGCCTTTTAGGGCTTTAATCTTATTGTTTAGTTCCTCTACTTCAGTCATGATACATTTTCCTCCAAATCAGCATTGAACTAGCCTTACTGTAATCTTGTTATAATAAAAAAACCTTTATGCAAGAGTCATGGCTTTTAATCCGGTTTTCTCGTCAAGTTCTCTTTTAAAACCAAGATTTGTCTTTAATAAGACTATTTCATTTGTTATTTCAACAGTACTGGATATCAGATGTCCACCAATAGTACTCTTGCGTTCATTACCTAAAACAGCATGTAAATGAAGTATATATTCACCATCTTGCCTGCAGATATTTCCATTTAAGGATAATAATTCAAAAGGCCCTTCAAACGTTTCAGGTGCATAGTCTCCCTTTCCTTTAAAATATCCCAAATGAACATTCTTTAATTGGCCAATGCCAGAAATCACAACGGCCGTTTTAACATCATGAACTTCACATGCCTTTTTTAATTGTTCATTTATGTCTTCATCTGGAAACAACCGTACAAAAATCACGTTTTTCTTCTCTTTTGTTTGCATAAACGTTACCTCTTTGAAATCTCGTAAAAATCATTAATACATATAAAGATGAATATGCTTTCGGTTTTTAATGGCAAAAGATACTGAAATGCAAGCACTATCAAATGCAGTAAAAAATTGTAAAAATTGCAGCCTATACAAAACAAGAAAAAATGCTGTCGTTGGAGCAGGTTCTCTTGATGCAAAGATCTTATTTATCGGTGAAGCACCAGGTAGAAATGAAGATATCCAAGGCATTCCATTTGTAGGGAGAGCTGGAAATATTCTTGATGAGCTTTTGGACTCCATTGCCCTCAAAAGGGATGATATCTACATTGCAAATATCTTGAAATGCAGACCACCAGATAACAGGAATCCTCTAAAAAGTGAAATCGACGTCTGTACAAGATATCTAGAAAGTCAAATTGAAATAATACAGCCAAAAATAATCTGTCCGCTTGGGAATTTTGCAGCATCATACATCCTTGAAAAATATGGCATTGAATCTGATAAAATCAGTACGACTCATGGACGACTTTTTAATGTAAATACACTATATGGAAAAATTAGAATAATTCCATTATATCATCCTGCAGTGGCAACATACAATCCAAACTCAAAAGGTGGTCTCCTAGAAGGTTTTAAAACAATAAAAAGGGCAATTGAATGAAAATAGGCATTCTATTTCCTTTAAATCTTTTGCTTTACAAAATCGATTAATTGTTCTTTTGTAAATGGTTTTTGCAAAAAATCTTTTTCATTACTAGTATCTATGTCTTTTTTTGATTCCGGCTTCATTGAAAAAAGAGCAGGTTTATTGCTTCCAGGCATGATTGAGTTTATTAGAATCAAGCCAAATTCATCTTCCCTATTTTGTTCCATAAGTTTCAGTGCTTCTCTATTGTTGTCTGCAGTAATTACGCGGAAATCATCAGATTCTAAACATGATTTTACATTATCTAGAATGCTTGCCTCATTGTCAACTACCATTATTGTTTTCATCTTCCACCTAAAAAGATTATAATTTTTGATAACTTAAATTTTTCCTACTTTAGTATCTTATTGCAGATTTGATATAAAATCAATTACGGCGTCAATGGTTGGGTGATTTGGTTGCAAAGATGATATATAGCAACCTGCAACACAGCTAGCAAAAAATGACCGTTCATCATCGCTGAAACCCAGTAGATCTCCAAGTATGTTGCCAGCATTCCATGTATCACCTGCACCAGTTGATCTATATTTTTTAGCAATATCTGGAGTTGGTACAACAATACATTTATCTGTAATAGTACAAGTAAAACCTGAAGTATGAAGATCAAGCCTAGCAGATATCTTTTCTTTTAACGAAACAGCAGCGTTTATAATCTCCTCATCTGAACTGGCTTCAATGTTAGCATAATATCTTAGTTCGTTTTCATTAAGTCCTAGTATGTCTAAATCGCGATCTGTCAGTACATCGTCTATA
>CAYLKT010000093.1:0-4772 GCA_964384305.1 uncultured Thermoplasmatales archaeon
GCATTGCTGTTTTCCGCATTTACAGACGTCATAAAAAACATGGCCTTGGCCCAAGAATACTATCGATGCTTTATATCGATGGATTAAATTTGAAAAGTATAGGAAACATCCTTTGTTTCATAGGAATAATTTTGGCGGTCTTTGCTTTATTTAATCCATGGTACAGTGTTTCGTATTCTATTTCGGGAAGTAGTGCTCTTGACTCGTTTAAGACGACAGATATGACTGATTTGATAAATGTTGACGGAATCAATGGAATTCAAGTAAGCATGCCAAGTCAAAATGGTGTTATGCCGCTTACGTCATTTTCTATGCCTTTTGCAATGTTTATTGGCATAGGTCTCATGTTTACAATTATAGCGACAATAGGTATTTCTAAAAGTGGAAAACTTGGGAAAAAATACGTTTGGCGAGGAATAAAACTTATATCGCCTGTCATTTTGATTTGCATCGTTTTGCTGGTGATGAACACAGCATTATCTGGCATGATCCCAGATACAGGAAGTGCATCGGTTGAAAACTCCATCACAGGATTGTTTCATGAAATGTCACAAGCACCACTTAAAGGGCAAGGTTCAATTCCAATTTCTCAAGAGGGTGTAACTGGTCAAATAGATGTACAATGGGGTCTCGGTAGAGGTGGTCAACTTCTTTTATTTTCAGGTTTAATACTTATTGTGTCAGGATTCATTGAAATTTTTGCAAAGACCGTCTTTTTTGAAAGCAAAGCGTCGAAAGATACAAAGAAAATAAAACTCAGCAAACAAGAAGAAACCCCATCTGGAGAGGATGTACCCTCAGACCAACAAGAAATATTTGAAGATAAAAAAGATTAGAACGTAAAAACAGGCGAATAAAAATATGATTGTAAATGCTGATCTACATATTCACTCTCATTATTCTAGTGCGACTAGCAATAGAATGAATATCCAAAATATTGCTTTTGTTTCTCCTTTAAAAGGCATTGATATTGTAGGGACTGGAGATTGCCTTCATAGTGGATGGATTGAAGAAATCAAAAAATGCAACGTCATTGATGAAGGCACATTTGAAATGGATGATACGCGTTTTATACTTAGTACTGAAATCGAAGCACAAAAAAGAGTTCATCATCTTCTTTATTTTCCAAGCTTTTCCGCTGCACTTGATTTTAAGGAAAGAATAGCACCAAAGTCAAAAAATCTGGATACCGATGGTAGACCAAATGTAGATTTAAATGGAGAAGAGCTGGCTGAAATTGCAAAAGATGTTGATGCACTGATTGGGCCCGCACATGCATTTACGCCGTATACTTCGATGTATGCTCATTATAACTCATTAGACGAATGCTATGGCGATTTAGCAGATTATGTTTCTTTTGTTGAACTTGGTCTTAGTGCCAATTCTGATTTCGCTGATAAAATACAAGAACTTCATAGACTTACTTTTTTGACAAGTTCTGATTGCCACAGCCCGCATCCAGTAAGAATTGCAAGAGAGTTTACAAGATTTGAGGTAAGGGACAAAACCTTTTCTGAAATTAAAAAAGCTATTCTTCGAGAAGGGGGGAACCGGCCCGTTCTAAATGTTGGTCTTCCACCAGAAGAAGGGAAATACCATGAATCTGCATGTAGGTCTTGTTATACGCACTATACTCTTGAAGAGGCACAGAGAAGAAGGTGGAAATGTAGTTGCGGTAAACGAATAAAAAAAGGCGTTAAAGACAGAATCAATGAGATGGCTAATTTTAAGGAACCACAGCATCCCGATTACAGGCCAGAATATGTTCATTTAATTCCTCTAGCAGAAATTATCACAAAAGCCGTTGGCCAAAGAAACCCATTTACACAAACTGTTACAAAAAGATGGAATGAACTTGTTTCTGCATTTTGTAGTGAAATTAGAGTTCTTTTGGACGTTGATATGGAATATATAGCAAAGATCACACCACCTGCAATAGCTGAAGCAATTCAGGCATTTAGAGAAAAGAAGGTTATAATTAGACCAGGCGGCGGAGGCCAATATGGGTCAATTGAACTTCCAGGAGATGAAAATTTAATTACTGTTCCAATGACGCCTAAAGATACGCAAACAACTCTTTTAGAGCGTTAGACTATGTGTGATGTTTTGACTTTTAAAGAAGCAGAAGAAAAAATAAAAGATATAGTTTCCAAACATCAAGATGTTTTAAAAGAAGTTGTAAATTTTCTTTACGAAAATTTCAATCATTACAATTGGGTAGGAATATATGTTGTACAAGGGAGAAATCTCATTCTTGGTCCATGGAATGGAGAGCATGCAACCGAACATACAAAAATACCAATTGGGGTGGGTGTTTGCGGCTCAGCGGCAGCATCCGGTAAAACCGAACTAGTTCCAGATGTTAACAAAGACGATAGATATCTTGCATGTTTTATTTCAACAAAATCTGAAATTGTAGTTCCAATAAAAAAAGACGGAAAAGTCGTTGCAGAAATCGATATAGATTCTAATCATCCAAATGCCTTCGCAGAAAATGACACTTTGTTTTTAGAAAAAATTGCAGATATGCTAAGTAAGCACATCTAGCAATAATCAGCACTCAAGATCTTCATCATCGTCTAAAAGACTCAGAAAGGGTTCGTTCATCACTATTTTTACAATATATGTTCTAAGATTTAATAGTTGTGCTAATTCATTTTGTAAAGTTTTAAATTAAACCATTTCTCCAATGTCTATTTCATCATTTTCTGAAAGAAATTCATCGTCAATTTCATTTGAAATATCTTCATCAGAAAGGCCTTCAGCAGGGAAATAATTCTGCTGATCTTCTTGATAAGATGACTGGTTAGATGTTACAAATAACACGGTTGCAGAAATTACTATTATCAAAAGGAAAAATATTGATATTATTTTTTTATCCATCTTTCTCACTTTCTCCATTTTATTTTCCTTTACCTTTGCCATTTGAGTTTGCAGAATTGCCGTTTTTTGAACCGTTATCATTGTTTGTAATTTGGTTCTGAATTTTCTCTATTAGTTTTTCATTTCCTGTGTTGTTTGCTTGTTCTAATCTTTTTTGCAGTCTTTCTTGTTCTTTTTGTGCAAAGCTACTTGTTACGTTTGCTGCTTGTGAATTTGCATTATTTTTATTTTGTATTTTTTCCTTTTTTAATGCTGAAAATATCTCATTTCTCTTTTCTTTCATTTTCGTATTAACCATTTTATTCAGTTGTAACTTTACCTGAGTAAGATTGCATGTTCCATTCATATATTCATTGACTAATGAGTTGTTTCCTTCGCCAATTATGCCATATAATCTGTGGATTTTATTTCTGTTAAATTGTTTAATACGATTTCGAATTTGTTTGCTATAATTTTGCAAATCGTCACTAGGGGTGTTTTTTATTTGTTCTTTTATTTCTTTATATTTTACATCATCAAGTAAATCTTTGATTGTTTCTCTAAATTGTTTTGTAAGATTTTTCCCATCGTTTTTTAGACCAACAAAAACTTCAACTGAATTATTAGCTTGCGGATCAGCTGCTTGAACTTCTTCTAAAACAAGCCTCATTTCAGCTAGTATTGCTTCAAGATATGAGGTGTTATATTCCAATGTTTTTAAAACATCAACTGCCATTTCACCTTTTAAAAGATTCTTTGTTATTGCTTTTTCAAGTTGTAAAAGTCTTATTTCTGCTCCAAGTGAATTATTCATTATTTCTATTTGTTCCTCTGTTTCATTGTCAACCGGATCTTCTGTTTCATTATCTTGAGGATTTTCTTCAGCTTCATCTGCTAATGCTAATGAAGAAATTGAAACCATTAGCACAAGCACCATTATTATACTCAATATTTTTTTCATATCATACTCGCCTCGGAAACTTTTTTTCCGTTTATGATTAAACATTGGATGAAACAGCATATATACTTTAACCGGAACAAACCGGAACAAGCTGGAATTGCTCCACAAAAAACAATAATTTATGGCTTTTTCAAACGAATGAGATTTGACATGCCAATTTTTTCAATTTCGATTAGGCCTTTAATTTCTAAAGAATGAACATTTCTTGAAACAGCTGCTTTTGGCATATCTAATTCTTTTTGAATTTCAACTTGAGTTAAAGGCCTTTTAGTATCAATTAAAAGTTGAACAATTTCTTTTTGGCGGTCGGTTAGTCCTTTAAAACTATACTTACCATCACCAATAACTTTTTCATCAGAATCAACAGATTCCTTTTGTTTATTTTTGAAAATAAAATAGAGTAATAAACTTGTCAAAATTATAATCGACATTATAAGTATTAACAGAATAATAAAATCAATTGAACTTTCACCGTCTGAACTTTTATCTACTTGATATTGGACAACAATGGACAACGGTTCATTCTGACCTGCTCCCGAAATAATTAGTTTTCCATCTTTCTCTTCAATTCCTCTAAAACCAGATGTTTTAATATGATTAATTTTAGAACCTTCTGGCAAAGTTAAAACATAAATATAATCTGAAAAAACTTCTTCTTTTGTTATATTTAGCAGCCAATAACTTTGCTTCTTATAGGTATACAAATGAGAATTTTGAACTAAAAAATCTGGATAATTTGATATTCCTTCAATGTCAACTACACCTGACTCGTTTACACTTATTTCAATATCTGCATAATAGTTTTGAGCACAAATCATTGGGTGGGAGAAAATAAAAATAAAAAACACAAAAAGAATTATTGCGCATTTTTGTAATTTTTTTATTTTTAACCCCATTTTTTCTCCTTTAACTGTTACCCCATAATATTCCAGATGGCATTTTTCCATTG
>CAYLKT010000094.1:0-4723 GCA_964384305.1 uncultured Thermoplasmatales archaeon
TGAAGTAATTAGTTATTAGTGCATCTACTAAATCATTAGGAGATTTGGGAAGAATGCCAAATAAAAATACAAGAAGGAAAATAAGATTTAATCGTCACCCCTTTTCTGAAAGAAGTAAAATAGATTTTCATTTAAAAGTTGCAGAAGAAATAGATGAAGTATTAAAAAAGCAAGAGAATGAAAGAGGGCTAAACAATATACCCCGTCAAAATAACAGCAACAATCTAGAACAAATTGCAGAAGTACGGGAATCTTTTGGCAGAAGACCGGAAACGCCAAATTTTTACATTGAAAATAATTTCAAAAACGTCCCTATTAAAAATAATCTGAAAACGATTTCTCCCGAATCTATTTCACTTGGTTTTGAAACAAATTTAGGAAATGAATTAACGAATAGCAATGAAGATTTTACAAATACAATGAAAGAACATCCGAGCGATTCCGTAAACGTGGCAAATGCAAAAATCAAAATTAAAATTGGAAAAAAACCAGATCACAAGGGAAACAAAACTGGATCCAAACAGCCACAACGTAAACAAAAAATTTTAGGAAACAACAAGAAAATACAAAAAGCAGAAAAGCAAAACGAAATAAAAACCAAAAAAGAGGAAGGGCAAAAACGGGAAAAAATAAAAAGATTAGAACTTGAACAAAAAGCAAAAGAAGTTCTAAAAAAAGAAGGAGAACTTGCAAAGAAGTTGAGAATTAAGGAAAGAGAGAAGAGGGACAAGGAAAAAAAAGCTTTAAAAGAAGAAAAGCTAAGAATGAAATCAGAACTTAAAAAATTAAAAAAGGACAAGAAAAAAACAAGAGATAAAAAAGAAGCTTCTTCAAAACCAAGAGCGGGTAAAAAACAAGCAACAGAAGAAAACCCGGTTTTGGATGAGGACATTATTGAATTTTTAAGGATTGCTGACGACCTTTTAGAAAAACTTCCTGGAGAAGTAATTGATGAATTTGCTCAATCAAAAGATTTTGAATTGTATGAGAAAGTGATGAATAAATACAAAATTAAGTGAGTTTAATGGGACTCTTGGAAAAGGCACAACAGAAAAAACAAGAATTGGATCTAGAAAATAGTTCAATAGATTTGGCTAGTGATAATGCCGCTGCCCAAACATCGGGTCTACTGGAAAAAGCAAGACAAAGGAGAAATGAGTTAAAAGGCGTTAAACCAACCTCGAAAGAAAAAAATATACAAAAACAAACTGTGGAGACTTACAAAGGAGTTAAGAAGAAAGGTGCAGAAGGAAAAGAAGTAATAGAGGAGAGGGGCAGTTTTGGATGGAAAGGACTTGCGTCTAGAAGGATAGTTTTTGATAATGGCATTAATGAGTATTTATACGAAGTTTCAGAACCTATTTTAAATGAGGGGGAAGCAGGAATAAAAAATGAACTTACTCGCTTGTTCAAAATGCTTGCAGATCAAAATGTCGCAGATATGGATGAAAAAGAAAAAAAGAAATATCTAGAAGATACACTGGAGCAAATTATTATCGACAATGACATTAAATTTATTCCTAAGGAAAAAAATGAAGAAAAAGAGTCGGGTAAATTCCATTTAAATCTAAAAAAGATTAAAAAACCAAAAAAAGACAAAAGCAAATCCGAACATGGCTTTAAAAAGAGAGAACTTACCAAAAAAGAAAAAGAAACCAAGGACAAAATTTTTTATCATTTATTTAGAGAATTTCTAGGATATGGAAAAATCGACATAGTGATGAAAGACGATGGAATAGAAGACATATCCTGTGACGGACATCATGTTCCCATCTTTCTTTATCATAAAAAATATGACGAAATCACTACAAATATACAGTTTGAAAATGACGATGATTTAAATTCCTTTGTTGTCAGGCTTTCACAAATTTGCGGCAAACAAATATCGATTTTTTCTCCAATTGTCGACGGAAAACTTCCAGATGGTTCTAGACTTCAAACAACTCTTGGAAAAACTGTGACGCAAGGTGCAACTTTTACAATTCGTAAATTTAAAGAAAATCCTTTGACTCCTATTGATTTAGTTAACTTCAAGTCATTTTCATTAGATATGGCTGCATATTTCTGGACGGCAATAGAAAACGGTGCCTCTATACTATTTTGCGGTGGGACTGCATCTGGAAAAACAACAGCTCTCAATGCATTATCTCTTTTTATTCCAGCCAAACACAAGATTGTTACAATAGAAGACACTAGAGAACTCAATTTACCACATAAAAACTGGATTGCAGGAACAACGAGAAAGGGATTCTCAGCAGCGGATAACAAAACTGGAAAAGACATTGATATGTTTGATCTCATCAGGGCCGCATTAAGGCAGAGACCGAAAGTTGTTATGGTAGGTGAAGTCAGGGGAAAAGAAGCATATAGCTTGTTCCAGGCAATGGCAACAGGCCATACTGCTTATGCAACAATTCATGCAAGTACTATCCACACCCTAATACAAAGATTGGAAAATCCACCTATAGAGCTTCCAAGAGCTTTGCTCACTTCTTTAGACCTCATAGTATTTCAAAATGCAATAAATATTGGTGGTAAAGCAGCAAGAAGAATGACAAGCATTACTGAAGTAATAAAACTTGATCCAGATACAAATCAATTAATTTTTATGGAACCTTTTAGATGGATTTCAAAGACCGACGACAGGTTTGAAAACAGCGGTGTAAGTAAAATCCTGAATAATATAAGAATGCAGAATAACTGGAGTGAAGAACAATTAGAACAAGAGCTAGAAAACAGGAAATTAATCATTAGTTGGATGATAAAAAGCGACATAAGGGACTACAGAGATGTTGGGAGAGTCGTTGCAGATTACAGGAAATTCCCCAAAGAATTGCTAGAAAAGGCAAGGGGGGAGCTGAAAAAGTGAAGTCTACAAAATATACAAGGTTTTGTAGACGATTATTTGCAGATACTTTTGAAAGGTTTGACATCAGTGAAACAAGTAGAAATATGCTTTTAGAAAAAGCAGATATCGCAATGGTTTACCAGGAGTACTACTCAATGGTTTTAATGAATATGCTACTTGGTTTTATCGTAGCATTTGCTTCTACAATTACATTTTATCTCATTATTCCAAATGAAATAACATCACTTTTTATTCTGGTATTTTCTTCATTAATTCCCATGGGAGTCGGTTTATATTATATTGCCACTCCAACATCTACAGCAAAGTCAAGAGGGAAAAAAATTGACAGATACTTGCCGTATGCTGCAAATTTTATAAACACTATGTCAGTCGCAGGAACCTCACCTGCTGAAATATTTGAGGCTCTTTCTGAAGTAGAACTATATGGAGAAATTCAAAAAGAAGCGAAAAAAATCACAATGGAGCTGGATATGATGGGCATTGATACAATTACTGCGCTAAAACATGCAATAAAAATATCGCCATCTGATAAATTCAAGGATTTCATCCAGGGGATGCTTGGAGTAATACAGTCTGGAAGTGAACTTGGGCCTTATTTCGAAAGATGTGTCGATAAATATATGCAAACAGACCTTATTGACCGGAAAAGAAATCTAGAATCCCTTGCAATAATGGCAGAAAGTTTTGTTGTAACAGTAATTGCATTCCCGCTGTTTCTTGTAATAATCATTCCAATAATGGGCATGACTCCGACAATGGGTACGACTAGCGGAGGTGTTGACTTTGTATTTCTGTGGATACTTTCCCTCGTGATATTACCTCTATCATATGTTGGGTTTTATGTAATGATGAAGTCAGGTATGGGTGAGTCGATATGAAACCCATCTTTAAACGCAAAAGCTATAACGTAAAAAAAATCTACGAACGAGATAAAAGCATGCTGGCAATAGCAGGAATATCTGTTGGCCTTTCCGCTGTTTTGTTTTTATTTGGCATCTTAGCATTGTTTGGTATAATTGATCTCTCCGGTAGTTTTTTTTCAGGTGTTGACTTCATAATATTTGGATTGCTTTTAGCCATTGGACCCACTGGATTCTATAACTCTTTCAAACTTAAAAAGAAAAGACAAATAGAAGGACAATTACCAGATTTCTTAAGAGAAATAAGCAGTTCAACTGCTTCAGGGATGACTATTTTTGATGCCGTAATTTCTGCAGCAAAGGGGGATCATGGGCAACTCACAAAAGAACTGCGCAGAATGTCTTCTCAGCTTTCTTGGGGCATATCTGTCGAAGACTCATTAAATAATTTTGCAAAAAGGCTTGGGGCAGACTCAGTCAAACGAATGGTAATAACAGTAAATAAAGCGCTTGCTATCGGGGGAAATACCTCTGCTGTTTTTGAAGCGGCAGCGAAAGAACTTGATCAAACCAAACTTGTCGAACAGCAAAGACAAGCAGAGATGTCAATGTATGCTATTGTTATTTTTATCAGTTTTTTTGTTTTTTTGGCAGTCATCCTAATTATTGATAAGACAATTTTCCAGGCGTTTTTTGATTTACAGGATCCGACGGTAGGACAAAACGGTGGAGGTATGCAATTTGCCCAGGTTGACCAGGAGATGCTAAAAAATACTTTTCTGTCGTTTGTGGTAGTACAAAGTGTTGGCGGTGGACTTCTTGGGGGATTCATGATGGATGGAAATCTATCCTCGGGAGTTAGATTTGGATTTATTTTAGTATTAATTTCATTTTTTGTATTCAAATTCATGTTTTGATTGGATATTAACAATATGCAAAAATGGCACAGAAAATATATATAATATAGATTAGAAAGAGGGAAATGTGGATAGGG